>DASVRB010000587.1:0-6193 GCA_036388835.1 Thermoanaerobaculia bacterium
TCTTAGCGAGTCAAAGCGGCGACTGGCGTCGCCGCACTCCAAACTAAACCGGTTCGACGAGCTCGATCCCGCTCACTGCAAGCCGCTCCAGTTCCGTGCGCCGGAACGTGAGCAGGCAGCGAGCGCCTGCATCGCGCGCGATCTCCACCACCTGCGCGTCGAAGACGTCGCTGCCGCCGATGGGCGCGACCGACCAGCGTCGCAACGCGGTCCAGGCGTCGCGCGTGCGCGGACCGACGACCTGCGCGGTCGCGAAGCTGCTGCGCAGCAAATGAAACGCATCGGCGTGCGACAGCCGGTGTTGCGCCGGCAGCAACGTCAGCAGCGCGTACGCCTCGCCGAGCACGGGCGCGGGCAGCACCAGCGACTTGCGTGCGAGCGCCGTTTCGAGCGCGGCCGCGGCGGCGGCGTGGCGCTCGTGCCACGACACCAGCGCTGCGACCAGCACCGTCGCGTCGGCCGCGACGATCGACTTCGCGGGCCGGTTCACTCGCCGCTCCGCCGCGCGCGCTTCTGCGCCGTGCGCACGGCCGTGCGCGTCAACGGCTCGCCGCTCTCCACCGCCACCGCGACCTGCAATCGGCCGCGCTTTTCGATGCGAATCGGGCGGCGGCTCGGCTCGAGCTCGATGCGTCCCTCGCGGCAGGTCACCTGCAGCGTCATGCGTGCCTCGATGCCCGCCTCGTCGCGGATTTCCTTCGGGATTACCAATCGTCCGACGCGGTCGATGGTCACGGTGATGACATCGCTCATGGTGCGGTGAATGGTAATTTACCTGCCATCAAACGGATCACCTTCCTTTTCAACCGCATCGACACGAAGCTGGCGAAGGAATCGCGCGCCGAAAGGTGGGACTTTTTAGCGCGGCACCTGAAGTGACAAGGTGGAGGACAGGCAATCCTGCCTGTCCGTTTTTTCGCTTGGCGCGCTCGGCCGCGATGACAGGCAGGATTGCCTGTCCTCCACTAAGATCCGCGTTCCATGAAGAAACTCCTTCCCCTTCTCCTCGTGACCTTCTCCCTCTTCGCCGGCGAAGGAAAATGGACTCCGCAGCAGGTGCTCGAGCTCGACCCGAAATGGCTCGCCGCGCAGGGCCTGGCGCTGCCGCCGTCGCGGTTGTGGGACGCGCAGCGCGGCACCGGACTTTTGGCCGCAACCATCGGCCTCCCCGGCTGCTCCGGCGCCTGGATCTCAGCCGACGGACTGTTCGTCACCAATCACCACTGTCTCTTCGGCCTGCTGCAGGAACATTCGACGCCGGAGAACGACGTCATCACGAACGGCTTCCTGGCGCGCACGCGCGAGGCGGAACTGCGCGGCAAGACCACGCGCGTCACCATTCCGCGGCGCTTCACCGATGTCACGTCCGAAGTGCTGGCCGCGGTGCCGCGCGGCGCGAACGATCTGCAGCGCTTCCGCGCCATCGAATCAAAAACGAGCGAACTCGTTGCGAGCTGCGAAAAACAGCCAGGATTCCGCTGCAAAGTCGCGGCGCATGAAGGCGGTCTGCAGTACGTGCTGCAGGAGACGAGCGAGATCGCCGACGTGCGCCTGGTTTACGCGCCGCCGCGGGCGGTCGGCGAGTTCGGCGGTGAAGTCGACAACTGGACGTGGCCGCGCCACACCGGTGACTTTGCGATAGGACGCGCGTACGTCGACGGCAAGCCGTTCCGTCCGGAGTTCTTTTTCCCGCTCGCGCAAAAGGGCGTCCAGCCGGGCGATTTCGTGATGGTCCTCGGCTACCCCGGCACGACCTACCGCGCGCTCACCGCCGATGAGATGGAAGAGCGGCACACCTGGTTCACCGCGCGCGCGAACGTCTATCGCGATTGGATCCGCATCCTCGAGAGCGCGGCGAAAGGCAATCCCGCCGGCGAGATCGCGATCGCCGATACCGTGAAGACGCTCGCCAATCGTCAGAAGAACGGTGAAGGGCAGTTGGCCGGATTCCGCCGCGGCAGCATCCTCGAAACGCAGCACGCCGCCGACCGCACGGTCCTCACCGCGTCGCCCGAGGCGCGCGCCGCGTACGACGCGCTCGCGGCGATGGCCAACGAGAAGAAGGCCGCGTTCGATCGCAACTTCCTCCTCGATCACATCCGCATGACTCCCTCGTCGCTCTCGCCGATCGGGCCGCGAACGCTGATCTGGGCGGTGGCCATCGCAAAGTCGGCGATGGAGCGCCCGAAGGCGGACGCGGCGCGCGATCCGGTGTTCATGCAGCGCAGCATCGGCCGCATCCGCGAGCGGCTGGAGCGCGATGAGAAGACGTTCTTCGAGCCTGCGGACAAGGCATTGCTGGCCGACTTTCTGCGCCGCGCACGCGAGCTGCCGAAAGCGCAGCGGATCGCGGCGCTCGGCCGCATCACCTCGATCGACGAGCTGTACGCGCAGACGAAGATGCTGAACGTGACCGAGCGGGTGAAGATGTTCGACGAGACGGTCGAGCAGCTCCATGCGCGGCGCGATCCGCTGGTCGAGCTCGGGTTCGCGCTCGCGCACGACACCGAGGCGTTGCGCGAGCAGAGCGATCGGTGGGAAGGAACCATCACGCGCGTGCGACCCGAATGGCGCCGTGCCGTCATCGCGAGAGCCGGACGTCCGGTCGCGCCCGACGCCAACTCGACGTTGCGCGTCTCGTTCGGGCATGTGAAGGGTTACGCGCCGCGCGATGGTGTCTGGTACCTGCCGCAGACGACGCTCGCCGGAGTGGTCGGCAAGCACACCGACGAAGAACCGTTCGACGTGCCGGACCGCATCCTGGCTGCGGCGAAGGAGAACGGTCCCGGCCGCTGGCGTGATGAGAAGCTCGGCGACGTGCCGGTGGCCTTTCTCGCCGATGCCGACACCACCGGCGGCAACTCCGGAAGTCCGGCCGTGAACGGCCGCGGCGAGCTGGTCGGTGTGAACTTCGACCGGGTCTGGGAAAACGTCTCGAACGACTTCGCGTACTACGCGCCGTACGCGCGAAATGTGAACGCGGACGTCCGCTATATGCTGTGGCTGCTCGACGAAGTCGAACATGCGACGGAATTGCTGAAAGAGCTCGGAATCCGCTGATTTTTCAGCGATTTGAGTAACGTTCTTGCACTACAAAACGTCGGAGGGAACGATGAAAGCAAGCGTAACGATTCTCGCCCTTCTCCTGCTGACCGGCAGTGCCGCGGCGCAGGAGGAAACTCCCCGACCTGACTACTCGCGCGACACGCTGCTCCGGCAGTTCGTGGCAGCCGCTCCCGAAGAGCGGCCGTTCTACAACCGTGGCGGTCTCGAGGTGCGCGCGTTCGGCACCAGCTTCCGCATGAACTTCTATCCGATGATGGCGCTCTCCGGCAGCGTGCGTGGCACGAACCAGGAGTGGCCCGATCCATTCGCCCTCACCGGCACGCAGGTCGCGACCGGCCCGCGCGCGTGGCGTACGCGCCGCGCGATGACCGCGGAGCTCCGCCGCATCGACGCCACCGAACGGGCACGCCTGCGCGTCGAAACGCGCTGAGTCTCGTAACATGCACACCCGGCTCTGATGCCGGAAAGGCCGGCTGACAAGCCGGCCTTTTTCCATGTAACGGAGCACTTCATGGCACCACTGATCGTGCAGATCGTCACGACGCTGCTCGCGCGCATTCGCTATGACTGGAAAGACGCGGTGCGCATCGGCATGGCCGTCCTCTTTTTGTTCACGGCCGGCGCTCGCTTCTCACCGCAAATCGTCGCGAATCTCGCGTCGATGATCCCGCCGCCGCTGACCGGCGCCACCTGGCCTGTCTATCTGACCGGCTTCCTCGAAGCGCTCGGCGCGATCGGACTGCTGCTGCCGCGCTGGCGGAGGGCGGCCGCGATCTGTCTCGTGCTGTTGCTCGTCGCGATGTTTCCGGCAAACGCATACGCCGCGATTCACGGCCTGACGCTGAACGGAGAACCGGTCACGCCGCTCGTGCCGCGCACGCTGATGCAACTGCTTTGGATCGCGCTGCTCTGGTGGTCAGCGATTCGCGTTCGCCGGCCGCTCGCGGCGACGGAGCCTGCGCACTGACGCAACGATCGCCCACAACACGACCGCGTAAAACGCCGCGTCGATCAGAAACGGCGTCGCGCGAAACTTGTCGTTGCCGAGCAACGCGCCGAGGAGCGACACGTGGTTGCCGGGCGAGAGGCCGATGCCGTCGAAGATGAACTGCAGCGGCCAGCCGCCCGCGAGCACGTGCATGTAGCTCCAGCCCGGCTCGACCCCTTCGTAACGCACGGGATCGCGGCTCATGCTCTGGCAGATCTCGCCCGAAATGACGGCAGCGATCAATCCGGCGAGCACGAATGCGATGAGTACCGCCACTCTCATGTGCGCTGCAGTCCCCACGACGTCGCGACCAGCCACTCCATCAAGTCCGCGGCCGGCTTCGGACGCGAGATCCAGTAGCCCTGCGCGAGATCGCAGCCGAGCTCCGCGAGCGCGTTCCACATCGCCTCGTCCTCGACCCCTTCCGCGCAGACCTGCTTGCCGAGGTTGTGTCCGAGGTCGATGACTGTACGGACGATCGCCGCGTCCGCGTCGTTGTTCGTCATCCCCATCACGAACGACTTGTCGATCTTGATCTCGTCGATCGGCAGCTCGCGCAGGTGCGTGAGCGACGAATAGCCGGTGCCGAAATCGTCGACCGACAGCCGCACGCCCATCGACTGCAGCATCGAAAGGATCGCCAGCGCGTGCGCCGGGTCGGCCATGATGCTGCTCTCGGTGATCTCGATTTTCAGGAAGCGCGGATCGACCTGCCAGCGATCGAGCGCCGCCTGCACTTTGCCCGGCAGCGCCTGATCGAGGAGGCTCTTGGCCGACACGTTCACCGCGATGTGAATCGGCGCGCCGGCATCCTGCCATTCACGGCACTGCTGCAACGCGCGATCGAGCAGCCAGTCGGTCATCGAGCGGATCAAACCCGTCCGCTCGGCCGCCGGGATGAACGCGGCCGGCGGCAGCAGTCCGCGCTGCGGATGGTTCCAGCGCATCAGCACTTCGCAGCGCGTCATGAGGCCGGTGCGCATGTGCAGCTTCGGTTGGAAGTAGAGCTCGAGCTCCTGCTTCTCGATGGCGCGGCGCAGCTCGACGACCAGCGCCATCTGCTCGCCGCTGCGCGACTCGCCGTCCTCGCGATGGAAGCTGTATCCGCTCTGCTTCTGCTTCGCGTCGTACATCGCCACGTCGGCGCGGCGCAGCAGCGTGCGTGCGTCGGTGCCGTGCTCGGGAAACAGCGCGATGCCGATGCTCGCGCCGACTTCGAGCACCTGCGTCTCGACGACGAACGGCTGCTCGAGTGTGTTGAGGATGCGGCGCGCCGTAATGGCGGTCGAATGCGCGTCGGAAGTCGATGACAGCACGACCGCGAACTCGTCGCCGCCGAGGCGCGCCACGACGTCCTGACCGCGCATCTGATTCTGCAGACGAAACGCGACCTGCCTGAGCAGCGCGTCGCCGAACTGGTGCCCGAACGTGTCGTTCACTTCCTTGAAACGATCGAGGTCCATCAGCATCAGCGCGAGAATGGACCCGCTCGCGCGCGCCGCCTCGATCGCTTTCTCGAGCGCGTCGAAAAGGAGCGTGCGATTCGGCAGTCCGGTCAGGCCGTCGTGCATGGCCTGATGACGCAGCGACGACACCTGATGCTTGGCGGCGGTGACGTCGCGCAGAAAGGCGACCCAATGGGTGAGCTGCCCGCCGTCTTCCACCGGCACGAGCTGCAGGTCGAGCTCGAATTCCGATCCATTCGCACGCCGCGCGGTGGCCTCGCCCTCGAATGGCCGATGCTCGAAGACGTGATGGAGGAGCGAGTCGAGGATGGACTGATGGCGCTCCACAATTCCGAAGATCTGCGGAGTCTGCCCGATGACCTCCTCGGCGCGCCGACCGTAGATCGCGCAGAAGCCGTCGTTGACGAACGCGATGCGCGGCCCGACCGCCTCGACCGCCGGAGTGAGAATGGCAATGCCCTCGCCGGTGACGTGAATGGCCGACCCGAGGAGGCGCAGTTGCTCCCCCTGAATCCGCTGCTCCGTCAGCTTCCGCTGCAACCCCTCGGCGATCTCGACCTCGGACATGACGAGCGATGATAGCGAGTCTCAGCGATGAGGGGTGGAGCGACGCGGACGCACGCGCATCGTCATCCGCGCGCAGAACCTGTGGAGCGGCGGGCTTTAGCCCGCC
>DASVRB010000588.1:0-5395 GCA_036388835.1 Thermoanaerobaculia bacterium
CCCGAGCGTAGCGTGGGACCTGGGCGGGTGGGTCGCGGAAGGCGTGTGCATCGCGCCCCGCCCGCCCAGGTCCCTCGACTACGCTCGGGATGACAGGTCGTGCGAGGGCTAACCCAACGCGAGGGGGCTTGTGGAGCGGCCGCCGCTTCGGCCACGAACCTCTCCCAAGTCTCCGGCACGCGAACCTTCATGTGTCATTCCGCGCGTCAGCGCGGAATCCCCTTCAGATGAGCAACGGCGTCTCGCTTCGGCAGGGGATCCCGCGCTGACGCGCGGGATGACACACCGCCGACGCTAAATGGCGACCGATTCGCCGGGCACGATCATCTGATTGCGGTACTCGCCGGCGGCGAGGGTCACGCCGTGCGTGACGATGCAGCCTTCGACGGTTGCGCCGGCGGCGATGTGGCAGTCGTCCCAGATGATGGAGTCGCGCACCGTGCCTTCGATGACGCTCCGTGCGCCGACGACGGAGCGTGCGGCGGTGCCGCGCGCGGTCTCGTGCAGCAGCGAGTCGCCGCGGAGGCGCGTGCCGGGCACGGGGCGGAGTCCGCCGCCGATCGTTTCCTCGAGCATGACCCGCGAGGCGGCGATGTAGCGCTGCGGCGTGCCGATGTCGAACCAGAGACCGTCGTCGACGACGCCGGCGATCTTTTCGCGGCCGACTTCGAGCAGCGGCTGATACGCGTGCTCGACGATGCCGGAGAACTCGCGGTTCGGGATGTAGTCGAAGATGCGCGTGCTGATGACGTGCGAGCCGGCGAACATGAGCGCCTCGCCGGTCCCTTTGCCGAAGCCGGTGATTTGCGCGCCGTCGAGGTAGACCGGCGTGAACTTGTCGTTGCCTGGTGCGTGGCGCATGGTCAGCGCCGCGACGGCATCGAGCGCGCGCAGCGAGCGGCGCAAGGTGTCCCAGCGGGGGAACTGCACGGTGTCGCCGTTGACGAGGAAAAACTCGTCCTCACGCTCGAGCTGCGGACGGACGCGGCGGATGCCGCCGCCGGTGCCGAGGATCTCGCTCTCGTAGGAGAAGAAGAACTCGGCGCGCTGACCGTATTCGTCGTTGAGATAGCGCTCGAGCGGCTCGGGCACGTGATGCAGATTGACGACGAGCTCGCGCACGCCGGCGGCGAGGAACGACTCGACCGCCCACGCGATGAGCGGGCGATTGAGCAGCGGCACCATCGGCTTCGGCAGCGTGTGGGTGACGGGGCGAAGCCGCGTGCCGTAGCCGGCGGCGAGGATCATGCCTTTCATGCGGAGGGGAGTTGCTCCGGCGGGAAGACCATGTTTTCCGGCAGGTCCGCGCGCGTACGGCGATGCTGGCGATAGAGATCGAGGTAGCTCTGGCGGAGGCCCGCGTCCATGTTCATGCCGAGCTCCTGGGCCACGCCGCGGATGACGTCGAGCGCGCCTTCGATCTCGAAGTAGTCGCCGATCGGCGTGCGGTCGAGGACGACTTCCACATTCTTGACGCGCCAGACCTCGCGGAACTTCTGATAGCGGAACACCGGCTTGAAGCCGAGGGAATCGAAAAGCTGGATGGCGAGCTCGAACGATTCGACGCCGGTCTGCACTTCCTCGCGCGTCTTCACACCCGCTTCGAAGGCCATCGGTCCTTTGAACGTCGCGAGCGCGTAACGCCCGAATTTGCGCACGCGCAACAGCGCGCCGCGCGTCCGCAGCTCCCCGCGGCGATCGAGCACGATGTTGTCCTCGAACGTCTCTTCATACAGCCGCTGCCCGCCGATCTCGCGCAGGCGGCGTACGAGGCCGGCGCGGTCTTTGAGCGCGAACTTGATTTCGATTTCCTGGGCCATTGAATTGTTGTCGGTGGTCGGTTGTCAGTTGTCTGTGATGTGTCGCCCGGGCGAAGACGCGCAGACAACCGACGACTGACAACCGACAACCGGTTACGTCTTGAGTACTTCCACTCCCGGCAACTTCGCCCCCGAGATGAACTCGAGCGACGCACCGCCGCCGGTGCTGATGTGTGTGATGCGATTCGCGAACCCGGAGGCTTTGATCGCTTCGACCGACTCGCCGCCGCCGACGACGGTGATGGCGTCGGCGTTCGCGACGGCGCGGGCCATGGCCATGGTGCCTTTTGCGAACTGCTCTTTTTCGAACACGCCCATGGGGCCGTTCCAGAAGATCAGTTTCGCGTCCTTGAGCTCGCTCTCGTACTGCTTCACCGTGCGCGGGCCGATGTCGAACGCTTTCTCGTTTTCCGTGTAGCCGTCGCTCACTTCCGCGTCTTCGTCGATCTCGGCCGGGTTATCGAGCGAGTCGGCGACCACCAGATCGACCGGCAGCACGAGCTCCGCGCGCGTGTCGGTCTCCATGATCCGCTGCGCCACGTCGAGCGAGTCTTTGTCAAGGAGCGAGCCGCCCATCGGCACGCCGCGGGCGGCGAGGAACGTGTTGGCCATCCCGCCGCCGATGAGCACGCGATCGGCGAGCTTCATCAGCACTTCGAGCGGCTCGATCTTGCCGGCGATCTTCGCGCCGCCCATCAGCGCGACGAATGGACGCTCGCTGATGTTCGTCACTTTCTGCAGGAACTCGAGCTCTTTCGCGAGGAGAAGGCCGCCGGCGGTCTGCTCGGGCGCGAAGAGTCGCGGCAGCGCGTCGATCGATGCGTGTGCACGATGGCAGGCGCCGAACGCGTCGTTCACGTAGTAGTCGGCGAGCTTCCGGAGCTCGCCCGCGAACGCAGCGTCGTTCTTTTCTTCGCCGGCGTGAAAGCGGAGGTTTTCGACGAGCAGCACCGCGCCCGGCTGCAGTTGCGCGGTGTCGACGCCGACGCAGTCATCCGCCCACTGCACGTCCGTGCCGAGCAGCTCGGCCAGCTTTTCGCGGACCGGCTTGAGCGAATACTTTTCGTTACGGGCGCCTTTCGGGCGCCCGAGGTGAGAGGCGATGACGATGGCGGCACCGCGGTCGCGGAGCGCGCGCAACGTCGGCAGCGTCTCCTCGATGCGGGTGGCGTCGCTGATGCGCGTCCCTTCCAGCGGGACGTTGTAATCGACGCGGTAGAAGACGCGCGCGCCGCGCGGCAAGTCGAGCTGCTCGAGTGTACGGATGTGGATCATGCGTGCTGCAGCGACCCCTTCTTGACCTTGGCCACGTGCGCGATCAGGTCGAGCACGCGGTTCGAGTAGCCCCACTCGTTGTCGTACCACGACATGACCTTGTGCATCTTTCCGCTGATCGAGCGGGTGTACGCCGTGTCGACGATCGAGGAGTGGCGGTTGTGGTTGAAGTCGATCGAGACCAGTTCTTCATCCGAGTAGGCGAGGATGCCTTTGAGCTCGCCGTCGGCCGCCTCGCGGATCGCGCTGTTGATCGCCTCGACGTCCGTCTCTTTGTCCGTCTCGAAGGTGAGATCGACGAGCGAAACGTTCGGGGTCGGAACGCGGACGGAGATGCCGTCGAACTTCCCCTTCAGCTCGGGCAGCACGAGGCCAACGGCCTGCGCGGCGCCGGTGCTGGTCGGGATCATCGAGAGCGCTGCGGCGCGTGCGCGGCGGAGGTCTTTGTGCGGCAGGTCGAGGATCGACTGGTCGTTCGTGTACGAATGGATCGTGGTCATCAATCCCTTGGTGATGCCGAAGCGCTGGTGCAGCACTTTGGCGACCGGGGCGAGGCAGTTCGTGGTGCACGAGGCGTTCGAGATGATCTTGTGCTTCGACGGGTCGTAATCACCTTCGTTGACGCCCATGCAGAACGTGGCGTCGGCATCTTTCGACGGCGCTGAAATGACGACCGTCTCGACGCTGCCGCGGAGGTGTTTGGCCGCCTGATCTTTGTTCGTGAAGCGGCCGGAGGACTCGATGACCACTTCCACTCCGAGCTCGTCCCACGGAATGGCGGCGGGATCGGGATTGGAGAAGACGCGCAGCTCTTTGCCGTCGATGGTGATGCCGGACTTGCCGTGCTTCACGTCGTTCGAGAGCGTGCCGTGCACCGAGTCGTACTTCAGAAGGTACGCGAGCGTTTCGGGGCCGGTGAGATCGTTCACCGCCACGACTTCGAGGTCGTAATTGTTTTCGAGCGTTGCGCGCATGACGTTCCGTCCGATGCGCCCGAATCCGTTGATTCCAATCTTCACCATCGAAAAATCTCCTTACGTCGTTGCGAGCGAAAATCGAGGAGTCCCCCTCGTCGGGGACATGGCGGTCGATGTTTGCCGGGAGTCTTCGACTGCGCTCGGCGTGAGACTAACGCCGCGTAGTATATCGGCGTGATTCCGACTGCGAGTTCCATGCACGTCACGCCGATCCGCTGGGACGGCCGGACGCTTTTCCTGCTCGACCAGCGCCTCCTTCCGCGCGAGGAAGTCTGGGTGGCCTGCAACACGGCCGATGAGGTGGCGGAAGCGATCGCAACGATGATCGTGCGCGGTGCGCCGGCCATCGGCGTCAGCGCCGCGTTCGGTATGGCGCTGGCCGCCCGCCGAGGCGACGATCTGCAGCGCGCCGCGGACGTGTTGAAGCGATCGCGGCCGACGGCGGTGAATCTGGCCTGGGCGGTCGACCGGATGCTCGCGTCCGGCAATGATCCGGTCGCGGAAGCGGAGCAGATCCTCGAAGAAGACGTGGCGGCGAACCGCGCGATGGGCCGCTTCGGCGCGGAGCTTCTCGGCGGGACTTCGACGGTCCTCACGCACTGCAACGCCGGCGCGCTTGCCACCGGCGGCTACGGCACGGCCCTCGGCGTGATTCGCGCGGCGATCGAAAGCGGCCGCAAGGTGGCGGTGTTCGCCGATGAGACGCGGCCGTATCTGCAGGGCGCGCGCTTGACCGCATGGGAACTGCAGCGCGACGGCATCGACGTCACGCTCATCACCGACAACATGTCGGGCCATTTCTTTCAGCAGGGAAAGTTCGACGCCGTGATCGTCGGCGCCGACCGCATTGCCGCGAACGGCGATACCGCGAACAAGATCGGCACCTACACCGTGGCCGTGCTCGCGCACGCGCACGGCGTTCCGTTCTACGTCGCCGCGCCGCTCTCGACGATCGATCCAGCCTGTCCCTCCGGCGCCGAGATCCCGATCGAGGAACGGAGCGCGAACGAAGTGGTCGAGATGAACGGCACGCGCGTCGCGCCCGAGGGGATTAACGTGCGGCATCCCGCATTCGACGTGACGCCGGCGAGGTTGATCACCGCGATCATCACGGAGCGGGGGGTGTTGCGGGCGCCGTTTGATGAAGCGATT
This sequence comes from Thermoanaerobaculia bacterium, assembly GCA_036388835.1. Classification (GTDB taxonomy): domain Bacteria; phylum Acidobacteriota; class Thermoanaerobaculia; order Gp7-AA8; family Gp7-AA8; genus QHVT01. Next base: position 5,225 of record DASVRB010000588.1, read on the forward strand.
CGTGGGGTGTTCGGCGCGCGCTGAGCCCTTGCCCCACCTCCGCGTCATTCCGAGCGCTAGCGAAGGATCTCAGCGGCGACGGCGCTCCCCGTCATCCTGAGCGCTAGCGAAGGATCTCAGCGGCGACGGCCGTCGCATTTTGAGCGTCCTTCGCTGACGCTCAGGATGACG
>DASVRB010000589.1:0-13674 GCA_036388835.1 Thermoanaerobaculia bacterium
AACGCGCCTACCGCGGTACGGGCGCGGCTGGCCTGAGGCAACAAGGGCTGCCGGCCCCGCCGGCCCGCCGGAGGCCTCCGGTGGTCTCCCTCATCCGTCCTTCTTGACGGTAGCGATGATCTGCGCGAGGCGCGCTTCCGCGTCGGCGATCGGCAGCTGACACGTGCCGGCGCCGCGGTGGCCGCCGCCGCCGTACTGACTCATCAGGCGACCCACGTCCGTCTTCGACGTGCGATTGAAGATGCTGTGGCCGACGGCGCAGACCACGAACTCGTTCTTCCGGCCGTCGAAGATCCGCACCTGAATGTTCGCCTCGGGGAACATCGTGTAGATCAGGAAGCGGTTGCCGGACGGCGGCTCGCCCGTGCCGCGGAGGTCGGTCACGATCACGTTCCCGTCCACGCGCGAGTGCTGGCGCATCACGCGCGCGAACTCTTCCTGCTGCGCGAAATAGCGATCGATGCGCTCTTTCACGTCCGCATCCGCGAGCACCGCTGAGGGATCGTCGGGATGCTGCGCGATCAGGTCGATCATCTTCGTCATCAGCTCGCGATTGCTGACGCGATAGTCGCGGTGATAGGCGAGGCCGGTGCGCGGATCCATCACATACGACAGCAGAATCCAGCCGTCCGGGTTCGTGACCTCGTCCATCGTCAGTTGCGCCGAATCGGAGCGATCGACCGACTCGAGCAGGTTCGCGTATTTGCCCAGTTTTTCGGGGCCGTAATGGTTGAACACAACCCGTGCCGCGGACGGCGCAACCTCGAAGCGGCCGCGATACGAAACCGTGTCTTCGTTGCGGACGATCTCGCTCGAATGGTGGTCGAACCAGAGGCCCGCGCCCGGCACGTACGGAAGGTTGGTGAGGATGTCCTTGCGGCCGACCTGCACCTTTCCGTCCTGCACGTCCTTCGGATGCACAAAGTCGACGGACTCGATCTGTTCCACTTCCCTCAGCAGCACCGCGCAGGCGAGGCCGTCGAAATCGGAGCGCGTGATCAAACGCATTGCTGAACCTTCTTTCTGAAAATCGCGCGGATTCTAGCAGCGCGCTTCCATGACATTGCGTACTGATCGCGCTCGCGAAAGGCGCGCAAAGGAAGTACAGCGGGCCAGCGGCTTGGCTAACAGAGCCGCCGGCCGTACCGGCCTAGGCGGTCGTCATCACGACTTTGATGCACTCGTCCTGTTTCGCGCGGAAGGTCCGGTACATCTCCGGCGCCTCGTCGAGCGACACGCGGTGCGAAATGATGAAGGTCGGATCGATCTCGCCGCGCTGCACGCGCTCGAGCAGCGGCTGCGTATAGCGGTGCACGTGCGTCTGCCCCATTTTCAGAGTCAGCCCTTTGCCGAACGCCGTGCCGAACGGCACTTTGTCGATGAAGCCGGCGTAGACGCCGGGGATCGAGACCGTGCCGCCTTTGCGGCAGCAGTGCAGCGCCTGGCGCAATGCGTGCGCGCGATCGAACTGCAGCTTCACCGCCTGCTTGATCTTGTCGACGATCGCGTCGATGAACGTGCCGTGAGCTTCCATCCCCACCGCGTCGATGCAGCGATCGGGGCCGCGTCCGCCGGTCATGTCTTTCAATTGTTCGTACACGTCGTCGAGCTCACCGTAATCGAGCACCTCGGTCTTCCCGTCAGCGGCGGCGAGACCGAGTCGCTCGCGGAAGCGATCGATGGCGATCACGCGCTCCGCGCCGAGCAGCCAGGCGCTGCGAATGGCGAACAGGCCGACGGGGCCGCAACCCCACACCGCGACCGTGTCGCCCGGCTGAATGTCGCACGCTTCCGCCGCCATGTAGCCGGTCGGAAAGATGTCGGTGAGAAAGAGCGCCTGTTCGTCGGCGACGCCGTTCGGGATCTTCTGATGATTCGTGTCGGCGTACGGCACGCGCACGTACTGCGCCTGACCGCCCGCGTAACCGCCGTACATGTGCGAGTAGCCGAAGATGCCGGCCGTCGCGTAGCCCATCAGCGCCTCGTTCATCCAGGCGTTCGGATTGGTGTTGTCGCAGAGCGACGTCAGTCCCTGCGTGCAGAACCAGCAACTGCCGCATGCGATCGGAAACGGCACGATGATCCGGTCGCCGGTCTTGAGCTTCTTCACGCCGGGACCGACTTCGACGACCTCGCCCATGAACTCGTGGCCGAGGATGTCGCCGCGCATCATTGTTGGGACGAAACCGCCGAAAAGATGGAGGTCCGAGCCGCAGATCGCGGTCAGCGTCACGCGCACGATCGCGTCATTCGGATTGATGATTTTCGGATCGGGAACGTCGACGACGCGAACGTCTTCTTTGCCCCACCAGCAGACTGCCTTCATCGGACGTCCCTCCCGGACGACTGGCCGTTCGTCGTCGGCAGCTCGCCGGTCTCGACGAGGCGCTTGAGGCGACGGAGGTCTTCCTGCACGTTCATGGCGGGGTCTTCGCCGAGCATCTTCGAAACCGTCGCGCCGACCACACCCGCGGGCGGGTCGTAGCGCAGCACGACCTTCACTTCCGTGCCGCGGCCGCCGGCGGCAGGGGTGAAGTGCACCGAGCCGGCGTTGTCGATCTGACTTCCTTCGATCGAGCGCCAGCCGATCAGTTCATTCGGAACTTCGTTGATGATCTCCGCTTCCCATTCGACCTTCGAACCGGCCGGTCCTTTTGCCACCCAGCGCGAGCGTTTGTCGTCGCGCACCTCGACCTGCTCGAGGTTGTGCATGAAGAGCGGAAGGTTGTCGAAGCGGCGCCAGAAGCCGTACAGCACTTCGGGCGAGGCGTTGATGGTGACGGCTTTTTCGACGCGCACGCCACGTCCATACGGGACGCTCACCTGACTCCCTTGTTCCTCGGCCGTCGAGACGCCCATCGACTCGTAAACCATGCAGTGGCCGGTCGCGCCGCGGTGCACGAGCGCGCCGCCGAGGGCGGCCACCACGATGCCCGGAATGGAGCGCATTTTCAGGCCGTACGCCGCGAGTGCGCCGCCTGCAATGACCGAGATCCAGCGTTCCGGCTCGGCTACGTTTTTCTCTTTGAGGTTCATCGTTTCTTCTGCCATAACGAGACGATTGCGGCGCACGAACCGTGCCCGTGGCGTGTCAGGAAACGCGTCGTCCGCAACGGTCTCAACGGTGCTGCACGCTTACAATCGGCGGCCATGTCAGCGACCGCTCCTCCTCCCGTTCGCCCCGTCACCATCGACGAAATCCGCGCCGCGCGAGAGCGCATCGCGAACGTCATCACGCGCACTCCGCTGATCCGTCTGCGGCACGACGTCGAAGGTGCGCCGGAGATCTGGCTGAAGCTCGAGAACCTGCAGCCGATCAACGCCTTCAAACTTCGCGGCGCGGCGAATGCGGTCGCGATGCTGCCGCCGGAAGATCGGAAGAAAGGCGTCTGGACGATCAGCGCCGGCAACGCCGGTCAGGGCGTCGCATACGCCGCGCGCGAGGCGGGCGTGCCGTGCACCGTGGTGGTGATCGAGACCGCGCCCGACACCAAGGTCGAGCGGATGCGCGCGCTCGGCGCGAAACTGGTCAAAGCGCCGTTCGATCTCTGCTGGCGCGCGATGTACGAGCGCGCGTTTCCGGACGTCGAAGGGACGTTCATCCATCCATTTGACGATCACGACTTCGTGGCCGGTAATGCCACCGTCGCGCTGGAGATTCTGGAAGATCTGCCGCACGTGAAGACCGTCATCGCCGCGATCGGCGGCGGCGGCCTCGTGGCCGGTATTGGCGCCGCAATGCGCGCCCTGAAACCGGACGTCCGCATCCTCGGCGCGGAGCCGGAGACCGCCGCCCCCGGCGCCGCCTCATTCGCTGCCGGATCGCCGCAGGTCTTCGATCAATGGCAGGCGTCGTTCGTCGATGGCGCCGGCGGCAAAAGCATCTTCCCGCGCATGTGGGAGCGCCTCCGCGAAAACGTCCATGGCTCGACCGTCGTCACGCTCGAAGAAGTGAAATCCGCGATGCGCCTCGTCGCCTCCAAAACCCGCGTCATCGCCGAAGGCGCCGGCTCCCTCAGCGTCGCCGCCGCACTCCGCGAAACCGAGGGCCCTGTGGTCGCCGTGATCTCCGGCGGCAACATTGATTTGAAGAAGTTTTGTGAGTTGGTGGGGTGAAGCGTTGGGCGTTGGAAACGGGGCGTTGGGCTGTGGGCGTTGGGCGTTCGCGGTGTTTCGCCTGATGTTCAGGCGCTCGCGAGGAATCCGACGCAGTCGCCGTAAGCCCAAACACCCCGAGCGCCCAAAGCCGAGGAAGTCTCGGAGTGAGGCGTTCTGCGCAACACTTCGTGAATATGTCGCACGACACGCGCCGGACGAAGTGACGGATTCGATCAATGAAGTCTGCGATCGTATCGGCCACGAGGATGACGCATTCGTCCGAAGCGCGGCTCGCCGCATCCTGGAGAAAGCGGAGTGGTGATTTCGCAAGCGGAAGTGTGGTGGGCGGAGCGCTGCCGACGACATTGAGTTGCAGGAGTTTCGTGGTTGGATGAGTTGGCGTTGGGCGTTCGGGGTGCTTCGCCTGATCGTCATCGCTCGTGAGATCACGCCGCATTTACCGCAAGCCCAAACACCCCGAGAGCCCAAAGCCAACGCCCAAAGCCGCGCGCGCACAGCGCGCGCTACTTGAACGTTGCCACCGGCCGGAAGCCGCCCGGATTCGGGTACTCGCGGCGGTCCATCAGCATGTTCAGCGGGGTGCGCATGATCGGTACGGCGTGGCCGGCGATGCGGGCGGTTTTGCCGGTTGGGGTCGGCTTGTCGACGTCGCGGTCGGGGATGCGGACCTGCAGGAGTTTGGGATCGAGGATGGTCGAGCCATTCGTCTCGAGGATCACGTTCGGGATCAGCACGTCGGCCGAGGGGGGGACGCCTTCGAGCACCAGACGCGCATCGGCGGCGCCGGTGGCCTGGAATCCGAGGGTGGCTTTTTGGGGAGGCACGTCGAGGATGATGAACGCGCCGTTCTCCGCGATGCCGCCCGAGGCGAATTGCGTGTCCTCCACCCACACCGATGCAGTCGTGAACAGCTCCGTCCGGCGCGCGATCTCCAACTCCGCGTTTTCCGCCTGCTTCGCCCCCTTCACGTCGAGGATCCAGCCGCGCACGCTGCAGGGCGTACGCGAGAGCATCTGCGCCGAATTCGGATCCTGTTCGCCACCGCACGCAACGATGAATAAGAACGCGAACGAGAGGAGCCGGCGGGTCATGAGGGCGAGGGTATCACGTGCGATAATCCGCCCGCCGTCACCATGAAACGTCTCCTCTCTCTCGGAACTCTGCTCGTTCTCGCCCTCGCCACGATCGTCCTCGCGCAAACGTCCGGACAGGCCACGCTCCGCACGCCGCAGGGCGACCGGCCGTTCACGTACGTCGTGCAATCTGGACAGACGTACGTCAACGCCACCGACGTCGCGACGGCCTTGGGCGGGACCATCGTCCCCGACAACAGCGGCTTCAAAGTCACGGTCGGCGAGGCGACGGCGGCCTTCGGTCCCGATAGCCGGTACGGCGTCGTGCGCGACGACCTCATCGAGATGCCGGTACCGCCGATCGCCATCGAAGGAAAGCCGTACGTGCCGTGGCAGTTTTTCCAGGGCTTCCTCGCCAAAGCGTCGTCGCTCGACGTGGCGTGGGACGCGACCACGAAACTGATGGTCGTGCGGCCCCTCGAGCGCGACGCCATCGGCGTGCAGGTCTCCGTCGCAAACGTGCAGGGCATTTCCAAAATCGTCCTGACACTCAGTGCGCCGGCCGAGTACAGCATCGTCAAAGAGCCGCAGGCGTATGTGGTCCGTTTCCGCTCCACCGTGCGCGCGCCGTTCGGCGAGCAGGCATACGAGGATCCGCACATCGCGCGCGTCTCCTTCACCGGCAACGACCTGCGCATCCATCTCACCGCGGCGGAGGTGGTCGGCGACGCCTACCAGCTCGACAATCCGCCCCGCATCGTTCTCGACTTTCGCAAAGGGACGCCGGCCGCGCCGGGTGCGCCGGGCGCGCAGACGCCGGCCGCGCCGCAGGAAACGCCCGGCATCAAGACCATCGTCATCGACCCCGGGCACGGCGGCCGGGAAGTCGGTGCGGTCGGGCCGAGCGGTCTGATGGAGAAAGACATCACCCTCGCCATCGCGCGCAAGCTGCAGACGTCGCTCGCCAACAAGCTCGGTGCGCGCGTGGTGCTGACGCGCGACGACGACAGTGTGGTCTCACTCGATCAGCGCACCGCGCTCGCCAATCAGTACAAAGCGGACCTCTTTCTCTCCGTGCACATGAACGCGGCGGTGGTGAAAGGGGCCAAGGGCTCCGAGACGTACTTTCTCTCGCTCGAAGCCTCGGACGAGCTGGCAAAGAAGGCCGCCGAGTCGGAGAACGCGACCGCGGTTGCGAATCCGAATGCCGACCTGAACCTCATTCTGTGGGACCTCGCGCATCAGGCGTATGTCGGCGAGTCGAGCCGCTTCGCCTCCGTCATTCAGGAAGAGATGAATGCCGCCACCGGCGTCGCGAACCGCGGCGTGAAGCAGGCGCCGTTCAAAGTGCTGGTCGGCGCGACCATGCCGGCCGCGCTGGTCGAGGTCGGCTTCATCAGCAATCCGGAAGAAGAGACGAAGCTGCAGTCAGACGAGTTCCAGAACCTCATGGTCGAGACGCTCACGCGCGCCGTGCAGCGCTACAAAACCGACTACGAGACGCGCATCGGCATCGCGCCACCGGCCGCACCGACGCCGGCGGCGACGACGACCGCGCCCGCCACTCCCGGCACCGCCGCGCCCGCGCCTGCAGCGGCGCCAAAGACCGTTCCCGCCCCGGCAACGCCGCAGACGAGGACGGACCGCTAGCGTGAAACGAGCAGTCGTCGTCGTGATGCTGGCCGCGCTCGCCGTGGCCGGCGGATGCGGAAAGAAAACAGAGCGGCCGGCCAACCTGAACGCGGCCAACAAAGTGGCGGTGCGCCTCGTGCGGCTCTACTTCGAATCGGCGCAGATGCAGCTCGTCGCCGAGCGCCGCAACATCGCCCTGCCGGAAAGCCCGGCCGCGGCGATGCCGGTCGTGCTGCGCGAGCTCATCAAAGGACCGGCCACCGCCGCGTCGCTGCGCATCTTTCCGCCCGACACCGTCGTCCGCGGCACCTATCTCCTGCCGGGCGGCACCGTGGTGGTGGATCTCGGTGGAACCACCCTTTCGCAAGGGTGGGGAACCGGAAGTCATCAGGAACTGATGGCCGTCTATTCGATCGTGCAGACCCTCGCCGGCAATTTTCCCGACGCCCGCCGGGTGCGCATCCTGCTGAACGGCTCGCCCGCGGAGACCCTGGCGGGTCACGTCTCCCTCTCGCGGTCGCTCTCGCCGAACCAGAATCTGGTCGAGCCGGGATCGCGATGACCAGAGTCGGCGCTTAGGCGCTTAGTCGCTAACGAAGAGGGGCGCTTAGGCGCGCAGGCGCTTGGGTGACTCTTCGCTCCGAGGCATGTTCGCTTCTGCCTTCAGGCCGCGACCCACATGGCCCGCAGCAGGCCCGCACCCAAGCGCCCAAGCGCCTCCGCGCCTAAGCGCCTGAGCGGCGTCGGCCGCTCGTGTCAGCGCCCACTGAATGGTTGTTCATTGAACCGTCACGGCAACGGGAGTAGACCGAACGCTCGTTTTGCTTGTAACGTCCGACCGATCAGTGCATCGCGCGTATCCCTCTGAGAATGAGCGTTTTGTCACAGTGCGGTTACATTGAGAAAAGTTTCACAAAGTCTGCGTTAGAATGTGCGTCAACGATGAGAATTGGTTTACTGGATGGGCAGGCGCGGGCCGCTTCCTGTTGAATCACCCCGCCTAAGTTACTTCCGCCTCTTGTACTCTTCCTTGAATCTTACCGACCCTAAAATCTCACCCCCGAGCGTTCACGTCCGCTCCATCCAGTAAGGATCTCCAACCCCGCCGGCAACGGCGGGGTTGATTCGTTTTGGGCGCTTCGCGCGGGCGCGGCGCTCGCTTCGCTCGCGGCGCGCTTAGGCGCGTAGGCGCTTGGGTACGGAGCTGCTGCGGGCCATGCGTCTCGCGGAGGCAAAACGGAAGTGCTCATGCCACGAGCGAAAAGTCACCCAAGCGCCCAAGCGCCTCCGCGCCTAAGCGCCCCGCGAGCGCAGCGAGCGCTTACGCAAGCTCCGCCACGATCATCTCCGCGAGTAGCCGCACGTCGGCGTTCACGTTCAGCCAGCGGATGGCGGCCATCGATTGATCGGCGGCGGCGAGGAGTTTCTCGCGCGGGATGTGCTCGCGCACTTCGGCGAGCTTGCGCGGGTTGAGCGACTCTTTTGGATCGAGGGCGACCACGTCACAAAGAATCGAGCCGAGGAGGGCGAACGCGTCTTTGACCTCGGCGTGGTCGTAGACGAGCGCCGCCAGCGCGAGCAGCGCCGCGCTCTCACCTTTCGTGGCGAAGCGATGCAGCAGCTCGATGATGTTCGACGCCAGCTCGTCGCCGTCTTCGAGTAGCGCGACCTGCCGGATGCGCAGCGACTCGCGCGGACCGGTGAGCATCCGCTCCGTGTCGCCGATGTACACCTGCTGCGAGCGCGAACGGATCGTCGGCAGGAGCAGGTCGGGCGAGCGGGTGATCAGCAGGAACGTCGTGTCACGCGCCGGCTCCTCGAGTGTCTTCAGCAGCGAGTTCGAGCCCGACACGCTCAGGCCATCGGCCGGATAGACGATGAAGACTTTGTTGCGTCCCTCGTACGGCCGCATCGACGCGTCATCGACGATCGCGCGAATCTGTTCGATCGAGATCAACTTCTTCTCCGCCGCCGCCTCGACGAAGTGAATGTCGGGATGCGTGCGGCGGTCGACGCGCTGACACGACTGACAATCGTCGCCGCTCGTGCCGTTCAGACAGTTCAGCGATTTCGCGACCCGCAACGCCACGTCGCGCAGCAGCGGCGCGGACGGGCCATGCAGGATGATCGCGTGATGCAGCTCGCCGCGGCGCGCCGTGTCGAGAATGAGGGACGTGGTGGTGGTCATGCGATGGAGGTCGGGATGAGTTGCGGCACGCGCTGCTTCAGGGTCTCGATGGTGCGGGCGAAGACTTCGTCGATCGTGCCGTGACCGTCGATCGTGGCGAAGCGCGCCGGCGCCGCGACGGCAATGGCGAGGTAGCCCTCGCGCACGCGCCGATGAAAGCGAAGGTCTTCCGCTTCGAAACGCCCTTCGTCGACGTCCATGGCGGCGTTGCGGCGGTGCGCGCGCGCGAGCCCGGTCGCCTCATCGATGTCGTACAGGAGCGTGACGTCAGGCACGAGCCCCTCGGTGGCCCACGCGTTGAGCGTCTCGAGCCGCCCGAGGTCGATCAGCCGTCCGTAGCCCTGGTACGCGACCGTGGCGTCGGTGTAGCGATCGCACAGCACGACCGCGCCGCGCGCGAGCGCCGGACGGATGCGCTCGACGACATGTTGTCTGCGCGAGGCGGAGTAGAGAAGCACTTCCGTCCATGCGTCCATGCCCGTGGACGCGCTGTCGAGCACGATCGCGCGAATGCGGTCGGCGATCGGCGTCCCCCCCGGCTCTTTGGTCATGACGCAGTCGACGCCGGCCTCGCTCAACAGCGCGCCGAGCCTCTGCAACTGCGTCGATTTTCCCGAGCCCTCGGGGCCTTCAAAGGTGATGAACATTTCGAACCGTCATCCTGAGCGAAGCGAAGGATCTCAGAATGCGACGGCCGTCGCCACTCGTTGTCACCGCGACGCGTTCAACCCGTCGCGCAGACCGCGGATGTAGTGCTCGCGCATCAGCCGCTCGAACACCTTCGGCCGCGCCAGGATGCGGAACCGCTCGCCGAGCTGCGCCTTGCGGCGCAGGCGCGCGATCACCGCGTCATCGGTCGGCGGCTGTTGCGCCTCGTGCACGCCGAGGAAGCCGCCGAGCTCGGGATGCTTCTGAAAAAAAATCGCGCCCGACTTGCCGACCGTGTATTGCCGCCGCGAGAACGAATCGACGGTCATCGGGTGGTAGTGCCGCGTCACCGCGTGCGCGTTGTAGTGGATCTTCAAGCCCTTCGCGTCGAGACGGTACGCGAGCTCGATGTCCTCCCACGCCGCCGAGGGAAACGTCGTGTCGAACGGCTGCGCCGTGAGCAGCGCACGATCGACAGAGAGATTCGAGGTGTAGAAGAAGTTGAACGGGACGACGCTGCCGTGCTTGATCAGCTTGTAGCCGAACTGCAGGCCGTAGTCGTTGATGTAATCCATGAACGCGGTGACGCGCTCGCCGCGCGGCCAGCCGGTGTAGCCGATGCACGCGACCATCGGATCGTCGTTCGTCTCGCGATGCACGCGCGCGTGCTCCGCGAGAAACCGCGGCTCCGGCACCGTGTCGTCGCCGATGAGCACGATGAACTTTCCGCGCGCGAGCGAGATGCCACGATTGCGCGCCGCACTCGGCCCCGCGTTCGCCTGCGTCCGAAACGTAATCCCCTTCCGCGCCGAGATCGTCGCGTCGGTCGCATCGCTCGATCCGTCGTTGATCACGATGACTTCGAACGGCGGCGCATCGACCTGATGATCGAGCGCATCGAGCACTCGCAGCAGCATGTCGAGGCGGTTGTACGTGGGGATGACGACTGAGAAGTACATGTGGTGTTGTCGGTTGTCGGTTGTCAGTTGTCGATGGAACTGGTCGCAAACAGCGCATCAGTCGTATTGCGGCTCACGCAGAACTCGCCGCCAGCCGCAACACTCCGGACAACCGACAACTGACAACCGACAACGCGAGCATCGCGAGCATCAAGCGCTCGCGCCCCCATCAATCGCCAGCACCTGTCCCGTGATTCCGCTGGCGTCGTCAGAAAGAAGGAAGGCGATTGCGGCCGCCACTTCGTCGGCGCGTATGGCGCGGCGCATCGGGATCTGCCGGATCATTTCGCGTTTCACCTCCGGCTCGAGCTCCGCGATCATGTCAGTGTCGACGAGACCGGGGGCGACGCAGTTCACGCGGATGCCGCTGCGCGCGACTTCACGCGAAAGCGAGCGAGTCATGGCGATGAGCGCCCCTTTCGCGGCGGAGTAATTCGTCTGTCCCACCACGCCGTGCAGTCCGGAGAGTGAGGCCACGTTCACGATCGCGCCGCGGCGCTGCTGCATCATCGCCGGCAGCACCGCCTTGGTCATCGACCAGGCGCCGGTGACGTTCGTGTCCAGCACGTCGCTCCACTGCTCCGCGGTCATGTTGTAGAGCAGCGCGTCGCGGCGGACGCCGGCGTTGTTCACGAGCGCATCGATCGATCCGAAACGCGCCAGGACATCGTCGGCAACGCGCCGATTCGCGTCCGCATCGCGCACATCCGCTTCGTACGAGATCGCGCTCCCTTTCGACTCCGCTTCGAACGCCAGTGCCGCCTCTTTCGAGCGGCCGTACGTGAACGCAACCGTCCAGCCGTCGAGCAGCAGGCGCATCGCGGTCACGCGGCCGATGCCGCGCGAGCCGCCTGTGATCAGTGCAATTCTCGTCATGCGATTCGCCGCTACCCTCCGTCATCCTGAGCGCAGCGAAGGATCTCAAAATGCGACGACCGTCGCCTGTTGGTGCGTTCGTCTCCGCTGAGATCCTTCGCTACGCTCAGGATGACGGGGAGCCTAAGACTCTTCCTCGTATTTTTCCTTGAGGCTTGCGACCACGCTCGGATCGGCGAGCGTCGTCACGTCCCCGAGCGCGCGTCCTTCCGCGACGTCGCGCAGCAGGCGCCGCATGATCTTGCCGGACCGCGTTTTCGGAAGGTCGCTCGAGATGATGATTTTCTCGGGCCGCGCGATCGCGCCGATCTTCGTGGCCACGTGCGCTTTCAATTCCTGCTCGAATTTCGCCGGGTCGCTGGTGGCCTCGTCGCGATGCGATTCCTTGATGATCACGAACGCGGCGATCGCCGTCCCTTTGATTTCGTGATTGATCCCGACGCACGCGGCTTCGGCGACGGCGGCGTGATCGACCAGCGCCGACTCCACTTCCATCGTGCCGATGCGATGGCCCGCCACATTGATGACGTCGTCGACGCGGCCAAGGAGCCAGAAATAACCGTCGTCGTCGAGATGCGCGCCGTCGCCCGTGAAGTAGATGCCGGGCCACTTCGACCAGTACTGCTGCTTGTAGCGATCCGGATCGCCCCAGATCCCGCGCAGCATCGACGGCCACGGCGAGGTGATGGCGAGATAGCCGCCGCCGGACGCGCACTCCTCTCCCGCCTCGTTGAGGATCTTCGCGTCGATGCCGGGGAACGGCTTCGTTGCGGAGCCGGGCTTGGCCGGCACGAGTCCCGGAAGCGGCGAGATCATGATCGCGCCGGTCTCGGTCTGCCACCACGTATCGACGACGGGACACCGTCCGCCGCCGATGTTCTCGTGGTACCAGATCCACGCCTCTGGGTTGATCGGCTCGCCGACTGATCCGAGGAGACGCAGCGATGACATGTCGTGCGCTTTCGGGAGCTGCCGGCCCCACTTCATGAACGCGCGGATCGCCGTCGGCGCGGTGTAGAAGATCGTCACTTTATGGCGCTCGATGATGTCCCAGAAGCGATCCTGCTTCGGAAAATCGGGGGCGCCTTCGTAAATCATCACCGTCGCGCCGGCCGCGAGCGGGCCGTAGACGACATACGAATGGCCGGTCACCCAGCCGATGTCGGCGGTGCACCAGTAGATGTCGTCTTCCTTGAAGTCGAACACCCATTTGCACGTCGCGAGGCAGCCGGTCAGATAGCCGCCGGTCGTGTGCACGATGCCTTTCGGCTTCCCCGTACTTCCGGACGTGTAGAGGATGTAGAGAAGGTGCTCGGAGTCGACCCAGACCGGCTCGCACTGCGCGTCGGCCGCGGCCATCAGCTCGTGGTACCAGAGGTCGCGTCCCTCGACCATCGTCGCTTCGTCTTCATCGCGTCGGCGGACGACGACGACCTTCTGAATGGTCGGGCACTCCGCGACGGCTGCGTCAGTGGTCTTCTTCAGAGGCACCGAGGTGCCGCGGCGGAAGCCGCTGGTGGCGGTGACGACCAGCTTCGCTTCCTGATCGTGAATGCGGTCTTTGAGCGCGTCGGAGGAGAAGCCGCCGAAGACCACCGAATGCACCGCGCCGATGCGCGCGCACGCCAGCATGGCCACGACCGCTTCGACGATGAGCGGCATGTAGATGGCGACGCGATCGCCGCTCTCGACGCCGAGCGATCTGAGGACGTTCGCGAACTTCGAAACCTCGGCGTGAAGTTCGCGATAGGTGACGCGGCGAATCTCGCCCGGCTCTCCTTCCCAAATCAGCGCGTGCTTGTCGCCGCGCGTTTCGAGATGGCGATCGACGCAGTTGTAGGCCGCGTTCAGCTTCCCGCCGACGAACCACTTCGCATTCGGCGCATCCCACTCCAGCACGCGATCCCACTTCGTCTGCCAGTCGAGCTGCGACGCCCAGCCGGCCCAGTACTCCTCGCGGTCTTCCGCCGCGGTCGCCCAGATCGAAGGATCGTTGATGTTCGCGTTGCGATGAAACTCGTCCGAAGGCGGAAACTCGCGGTTCTCGTGCAGTAACGCGTCGATCTCGTCAGCCATGGCGGCGGATTCTAGATCAGCGCACGAGGCACGTGCGAACGCGGGTATTTGTGGAGCGGCGGGCTCTTAGCCCGCCGGCTGTCTGATGTTCGGCGGGCTAAGA
>DASVRB010000590.1:0-8126 GCA_036388835.1 Thermoanaerobaculia bacterium
AGAACGTCGGCGGGCTGAAGCCCGCCGCTCCACTAGAACGAGCGAAAACAAAAAGGACAGGCATCGCTGCCTGTCCTTTCAACATTTCGTCGTGCTTGCGTTTAAACCGCAACCGCGGCGTCGACTCCGGCGGCGGCGCGCAGGGCGTCCGCTTTGTCCGTGGCTTCCCACGTGAACTCCGGCTCGGTGCGGCCGAAGTGGCCGTAGGCCGCGGTCTTTTTGAAGATCGGGCGGCGGAGCTGGAGCGATTCGATGATGCCGCGGGGCGTCATCTGGAAGTGCTCGCGCACGAGCGCGACCAGCTTCGACTGCTCGACCTTGCCGGTGCCGAAGGTGTCGACGTAGATCGAGACCGGGTCGGCCACGCCGATCGCGTACGCGAGCTGCACTTCGCACTCGTCGGCAATGCCGGAGGCGACGAGGTTCTTGGCAATGTAGCGGGCCATGTAGCACGCCGAGCGGTCGACCTTCGTGGGGTCTTTGCCCGAGAACGCGCCGCCGCCGTGACGGCCACGGCCGCCGTACGTGTCGACGATGATCTTGCGGCCGGTCAGGCCGGTGTCGCCCTGCGGTCCGCCGATCACGAACTTGCCGGTCGGGTTGATGTGGAACTTGGTGTCGCTGTCGAGCAGCTCGGCCGGAACGACCGGCTTGATGACCTTCTCGATGATCGCCTCGGTCAGATCGCGATGGCTGACGTTCGGCGAATGCTGCGTCGAGATGACGATCGCGCTCGCGCGCACGGGACGCTTCCCGTCGTACTCGATCGTGACCTGCGACTTGCCGTCGGGGCGGAGGAAGTCGAGCTCGTTCGACTTGCGCACGTCGGTCAGGCGGCGGGTCAGCTTGTGCGCGAGCATGATCGGCAGCGGCATCAGCTCCGGCGTCTCGCGGACCGCGAAGCCGAACATCAGCCCCTGGTCGCCGGCGCCGCCGGTGTCGACGCCCTGCGCGATGTCGGGCGACTGCGGATCGATCGACGAGATCACCGCGCAGGTCTCGCTGTCGAAACCGTACTTGGCGCGCGTGTAGCCGATCTCGCGGATCGTGTTGCGAACGATGGAAGGGAAGTCGACGTAGGTCTTGGTGGTGATCTCACCGGAGATCATCGCCAGTCCGGTGGTGACGAGCGTTTCGCACGCGACGCGGCCCACCGGATCCTCGGCGAGAACAGCGTCGAGAATCGCGTCCGAGATCTGATCCGCGATTTTGTCCGGATGACCTTCGGTGACGGACTCCGACGTAAAGAGGGTCCTGTAATCAGACATGGTTGATTGCGCTCCTTGAGGACAGCAGAAGAATGGCCCGAAATCCTAACAGACTACGGCACGAACGTGTAGCCGCGGCGGCGGAGCGCGGCGCCGCGGCCGCGCTGTAGGCTTGCGCCTGCTGCCGGCCTCGGCAGCCCTCTTGCACTTTTACCGCTGCCGAGCATGAAAACCCGCCACATCGGTGCCTATCGCGATCTTCTCCTGCTCTTCACGCGCTATGGACGGAAGGATTTCCGTCTCAACATCACGCCGGAAGACTTCATGGCCACGGCCGACCCCGAGCAGACGGAGATGGAGCCGGACGTTCGCGCGCGCGCCGAGGCGTTCGCCAAAGCGCTCAAGAACATGGGCCCGACGTACGTCAAATTCGGGCAACTGCTCTCGACGCGGCCCGACATCGTGCCGCAGGAGTACATCGTCGCGCTCGAGCAACTGCAGGATGACCTCGAGCCGTTCTCGTTCGCCGACGTCGAGAGGATCGTCGAACAGGAGCTCGGCGTCCGCATCTCCAAAGGCTTTGAATCGTTCGAGTCGACCCCGCTCGCCGCCGCCTCCCTCGGGCAGGTGCATCGCGCCGTGCTGCGTGACGGCCGTGACGTGGTGGTCAAAGTGCAGCGGCCGAACGTCAGCGAGCAGGTGCACAAAGACCTCGAGGTCTTCGGCGACATCGCCGTCGAGATCGAGAAGCACACCGACATCGGCCGGAAGATGAATCTCGTTGCCGCCATCGA
This sequence comes from Thermoanaerobaculia bacterium, assembly GCA_036388835.1. Taxonomy (GTDB): domain Bacteria; phylum Acidobacteriota; class Thermoanaerobaculia; order Gp7-AA8; family Gp7-AA8; genus QHVT01. The sequence goes on from DASVRB010000590.1 coordinate 2,003, forward strand.
GCAGGCGAAGATGGTGATGTTCAGCGAGCTGAATTACGTGCAGGAGGCGCGCAACACCGCGACCATCCGGCAGAACCTCGCGCAGTTCCCGCAGATCTACATCCCCGAGGTCGTCGACGACTACACCTCCTCGCGCGTGCTGACCACGGAGCTCGTGCGCGGCCGCAAAGTCTCCAAGCTCACGCCGCTCGCGCTCATCGAAGGCAACTACGCCGAGCTCGCGTCGGTGCTGACGCGCGCGTACCTCAAACAGATCTGCGTCGATGGCGTCTGGCACAGCGATCCGCATCCCGGCAACGTCTTCATTCGCGAGATCGACGGCGTCCCGCAGCTCGTGCTGCTCGACTTCGGCATGGTCAGCCGGATCAGCCAGGAGTTTCAGGACGAAGTCATCAAACTGCTCCTGGCCATCTCCTCGAATCGCGGCGGCGAAGTGGCCGATGCGTGCGTGCGGATGTGCGAGGCGCAGGAGCGTTTCGACCCGACGAAGTTCACGCGCGAGATCTCGACGATCGTCGCCGCGGTGCACGACGCCAGCGCGAAAGACATCAACACCGGACAACTGATCTTCACGGTCATCGGCATCGCCAACAACAACGACCTCAAAGCGCCCGCCGAGCTGACCATGCTCGGCAAGACGCTGCTGCATCTCGACTCGATCACGAAAACGCTCGATCCCGATTACGACCCGCAGCAGGTGATCCGCGATTACGCGGAACAGTTGATCAGCCAGAAGCTCGCGCAGAAATTCAATCCGCGGAACTTCTACCCTGCCCTGCTCGATCTCAATCAACTCGCGCTCGACCTGCCGCACCGCGCGCGCGAAATCGTCGATCTCACCGCCGCCGGCCGCCTCACGTTCGGCATCAAGCTGAATCAGGCCGAAGAGTTCCTGGCCGGCATGCACAAGATCGCGAACCGCATCACGGTCGGCGTCGTCATCGCCGCGCTCCTGCTCTCGGCCTCGATGATCATGCGCGTCCCCACCCGTTTCACCCTTTTCGGCTACCCCGGCCTGGCAGTCCTCGGATACCTCCTCGCCAGCGCCGCCGCGTTCTATCTGATCGTCTCCACGATCGTGCAGGACCGGCGAGATCAGGAAAAGGCGAAGTTCAAAGGGAAATGACGCGCGGCGGAAAGCGGCGCAGGGATCTGGGCGGGGAACGAACGATTCGAACGACGAAAAAAGGACAGGCGCGGATCGCCTGTCCTCCACCAACTTGTCGAGTGGAGGACAGGCAATCCTGCCTGTCCCCCGATCACGACAGACTGCGCCGTGCCGTCACCTCAATTCCGTCAAATCCAGCGAATTGAGTCCCTTGCTCGACGCGATGTCCCGCGGCTGGCTCTCGAAAATGTAGACCTCGGTGCCGACCTGCGCTTCTTTCCAGAGGACGCGCAGCATGTCATTCGGGAGTCGCACGCAGCCGTGGGAGACGCGGCGTCCGATCGACTTCGGGTCGTTCGTGCCGTGGAGCATCACTCGGTCGCCGAGGTCGAGCGCGTACTTGCCCATCGTCCCCTTCTCCTTGCGGAGCGGCGAATCGGGCGGCGGGACCTTCTTCCCTTCCTCGATGAACGCCCAGTCGGGTTTCGTCCAGACCGGGTTCTCCACCTTGCGCACCACCGTGTGCCGGCCGCGCGGCGTGCGGAACCACCACACCTTCGTCCCTTTGCGCAGCACCTTGTCCGAGCCGGTTGCGGCGGCCGATTTGCGGATCAGTTCACCGTCTTTGAAGAGGTAGGCCTGATTCGTCGAAACGTCGACCGTGATCACCGTCCCGGTACGCGGCGCGTCGGACGGAAGTCCTTCGATTTCCTGAGCCTGGAGCTCGAAAGAGGTGGCGAGAAGAGCGATGAGAAGCAGCGTGGCTTTCACGCGAATAACTAATTGCGAATCGAAGGCCAGCTTTTTTATTTCAATTGAGGGACGAGCATCCGGACCAGCCCGTTGATCGAGCCGAGAAGCCGCTGGGCGGCGAGACCTTCCGGGCCCGGTTTCGCTGCGCGACGCCGCAGCTCCGGAACGCGCAGCTCGCGGTCGAGGCGCGCGCGTGTGAGCTTCCCCTCATCGTGCAGCCGCGCCGCGGTCGCGCCGAGGCGGTCGATCACCGCGGCGTGGAAACGGCGCTCGAAATCGTCCCACTCCGCCTCCTCCTTCAACTCCGCGGCGGCCGGCTTTTCGAGTCGCGCGGCCGCGGCCACCGCCTCATCGACCGCGTGCAATCCGGTGAACGTCCGCACGATCGCGCGGTAGCGCCGCAGCGCCTGCAGGTTCTGCCCCGCACTTTCGAGTGCGGCCGTGCCGGCGAGATCGCGCGCGTAGAGCTTCGCGATCAGCGCCTCGTCTTTCGCGCGGCGGCCGTCCTTCATCGCCACCAGCTCCATCCAGCCGGCCGCGTCGCGTGCGAGCTCCGGCGACATCCATTGATGGATGCCTTTGAAATGCTCGAGGCGGTGGACCTTCCCTTTCGCTTCGAGGATCGCGTGCACTTCGCGCATCTCGCGATTGTTGAAGTCCGCGTCGCCCGCGAAGCCGTACTGCGCGAACGGAAAGTCCTCCGGCCGCGCCACGTCGACAAGCCGGCCGCCCACGCCGATGACGCCGTGGAACAGCTTCGCGCGAATGCCGACCGCCCACGCCAGCATTGCCGTGCCGGAGAAGCCGGCGCCGTAAATGCGCTTGCGATCGATCGGGTAACGATCGAGCTCAGGGATCATCGCCGCGAGCGCGCGTGTGTTCGCATCGCCATCGCCGCTGCGCGTTCCATTGGAGCTCAGCAGCACCCACCCGTACTCCTCGGCCGCCTCGCGAAAATGCTCCGCGCCGCTCGTGCCGCGCCCGAGCGGGTCGAGCACCAGCAGCGCGGGATGCAGCTTCGCCGGGTCGTAGCTCGTCGGAAGGTACAGCGTGTAGCTCTGCTGCGCGTCGGCGCGCGTGACCAACTTCTCGATGAGCCGCCCGCGCTCCAGCTCCGCGGCGGCCGCGGAACCGGCGAACAGAAGCAACGCGAGGAGGATGCGCATCGCGCGAATGTAGACGGACGCGGCGAGAACCAGCGGTGACAGCGCCGCAACATTCGCCGCGCGGAGGAAAGATGTTGGTGACCCCGAGAGGATTCGAACCTCCGACCTTGAGTTTAGGAAACTCCTGCTCTATCCGACTGAGCTACGGGGTCACGCGACGACGGCCAACGGCGACGGCGTTCTGATAATTCTATGGCACGCAGGTGAACAGTGGTCGCCTGCGTGCTAACCTCCGCGCCGTGGAACTCTGGGGTGCGTTTTTACACACGGGGGTGGTGGGAAAGAGCGTCCTCGCAATCCTGCTGCTGTTCTCGATTTTCTCCTGGGGCGTGATGATCGCGGTCGCGCAGCGGTTCAATCGCTCGCAACGCGCGTCGCGCCGGTTCATGCCGATTTTCCGGAAAGCGAAGCGCCTCGCCGACGTGCAGTCGGCCCTTGGCGCGCTGCAGCATTCGTCTCTGGTCGGCCTCTTTCGCGCCGGCTATGCGGAGATCGAAGCGCAGATCGCGCACAGTGAAGGACGGCAGAGCGTCCGTTCGCTGACCAGCGTCGAGCGCTCACTCATCCGCGCGTCGCGCATCGAGACCGCACGCCTCTCGCGTTTCGTCCCCTTCCTCGCCACCACCGCCGCGGCCACGCCGTTCATCGGTCTCTTCGGCACGGTTTGGGGAATCATGGGAGCGTTCGGCACCATCGGCGCGACCGGCTCCACCTCCATCACCGCGGTCGCACCAGGCATCAGCGAAGCGCTCATCAACACCGCGGCCGGCCTCTTCGCCGCGATCCCGGCACTCCTCGCCTACAACCACTTCGTCGCCCGTCTCCGTCAGGCCCGCGGCGAGATGGAGGACTTTACGCTGGAGTTCCTCAATCTGACGGAGCGCAACTTCACTTAGGGTTGACGCGTCTAAAGCGGTGTTCTCGGTTGTCAGTTGTCGGTTGTCCGTAGAACCTCGCGAGATTCGCGGCCAGCCGACAAGTCACAGACAACCGACAACCGACAACTGACAACTGACAACATGGCCTTCCGATTCGGAGACTCAGACGACCTTGGCGACATGGCGGAGATCAACGTCACGCCGCTGGTCGACGTCATGCTCGTGCTGCTGATCATCTTCATGGTCACGGCGCCGATGCTGACGCAGGGCCTCGACGTCGCGCTGCCGCAGGCAGAAGGAAAGAGTTTCGAGCTGGCGTCGAACAATCCGACGAAAGTGACGGTCACGTCCGCGGGTGCGGTCTATGTCGACGGCACTGCCGTCGGCTCTCAGAATCTGGAGTTGACCCTCGGGCCGCTGCTGCGTGCGAAAGGCATCAAGCGTGCGCTCCTCGAAGCCGATCAGGGCGTGCCGTACGGACGCGTGGTTGCAGTGCTGGATGTGATGAACAGGGCGGGTGTGCAACAGCTCGGCATGATCACGAAACCGGGAGAAGACGGCGATGCGGGACGGAGTCGCTGACGTTCTCGCGCAGCGCGCGACGCTCGATCGCGGTCCGGGCAAGGGCCTGCTGATCTCGCTCCTGCTGCACGGCGGGCTCACCGCCGCGTTCGTGTATGCGGCCACGCACGCCACCGCGCCGAAACCGGTCGGCATCGTGAACATCCAGTTCGCCGGCATCCCAGCGCCCGCAACACCGGCGCCGGCACCGCGTCGCGCGGAACCGAAACGCGTCACACCCGCGCCGACACCAGCCGTTCCCCCGCCGCCGGTCGAAGCCCCGAAAACGCCGCGCATCGAAGAGCCGAAACCGCTCGCCGAAACGAAGCCGGCCGTCGTCGAGAAGAACACCGTCCCACTCTCCCCGTTCGGACGCTCGACGAAGAAAGGCTCCGAAACACCCGAGGTTGCGAAACCGGCCGCGACGCCTGCACCGACCACCACCGCGCCGGCCGTCCCCGGCACCACCACCGACGTGCCGGTCGGCGGCAGCGGCATCACCGGCCTCGAAGGCGGCGACTTTCCGTACACCCTCTACATCCAGGGCATGCATCGCCGCATCGGCACGAACTGGATCCGGCCGCCGGTCTCGGGCGGCATCGCCACCGTCGTCTACTTCCGCATCCTCCGCGACGGCACCATCACCGATGCGAAGATCGAGACCTCCAGCGGCAACGGCACGTTCGACCGCGCCGCGCTCAGCGCCATCCGCAGCTCCAGTCCCCTCAACCCACTGCCGTTCGGTTACAGCGGCACTTACCTGGGAGTACATCTAACTTTCCGATGAAGAAGATCGTCTTCGCAGTCCTGCTCGCGGTCGCGACGACAGCCGTCGCGCAGACCGACATCACCACCACCATGAACGCCGGACAGGCGGCGCAGGTGATCCGCCTGGCCGTCCCGTTTCCGGAGCTGACGCCGGTCAACGCCGCCGCGCCGGCGCCGGTCTCCGTCGACCGCGTGCGCCAGGCGTTTTTCAGCCCGCTGACGCGCGACATCGCCTACTCCGGCGTCTTCGCGCTCGCGCCGCTTCCGCCTTCGGAGCGCGTCACGCCCGAGCTGCTGCGGCGCATCGAAGCGCAGTTCCATCTGCAGCTGAACGTGTGGACCGAGGGGGAGGAGTACGTCGTCGAAGCGCGGCTCGTCGACCAGGCCGGCGCCGCGCAGTTGCGCAAGCGCTATCGCTCGCCGGAAGCGGCGCTCTCGCGCACCGCGCACATGCTCGCCAATGAACTGATCAAGCTCTTCAACAATCGTCCGGGCGTGTTCATGACGCAGATCGCGTTCGCCTCGAACCGCACCGGCCAGTGGGAAATCTGGCTCATGGACTGGGACGGCCAGAACCAGCGCCAGATCTCGCGGCACGGCGCGTTGTCGATCCTGCCGAGCTGGTCGCCCGACAACGAGCGGATGGTCTACACCTCGTTCGCGCGCGGCACCAGCGACATGTACATCATCAATCGCCGCGGCGCCGGCCGCATGCGCGTTGCGACGACGCTCGGCCTCAACACCTCGGCCACGTTCTCGCCGCTCGGCAATGACATCGCGTTCGTCGGCTCCGTCAGCGGGAATCCCGACATCTACCTGATCAAAGACGACGGCTCGAATCTGCGACGCCTGACATCGACCAGCTCGATCGAGTCGACGCCCGAGTGGAG
>DASVRB010000591.1:0-4477 GCA_036388835.1 Thermoanaerobaculia bacterium
CGATGGTGTTGCCGCCTCCTTCGAGCACTTCGTGCTGCACATCGATTACGCGACCGCCGAGTGACCGAGCAGATCTCTTCCCCGAGTGATCGCGTCGCACCCGGCGCGATCACTCTTCGTCCTGCCACCGAAGCCGACTACGCATTCATGCGTCAGCTCTACGGCCTCGGACGCGCGGAGGAGATGAAGCACTTTCCGTTCGACGAGCAGCAGAAAGAGCTCTTCCTCGACCAGCAATTCTCCGCGCAATACGAGCACTACCGCATCCACTATCCGACGTGCGAGCGGAACATCATCGAGCACGAAAACCAGCCCATCGGGCGTCTCTGGGTCGATGAATGGCGCGAGCAGATCCGCCTCGTCGACATCGCCTTGATGCCCGACTGGCAACGCTCCGGAATCGGCACCTCACTCGTCCAGCAGGTGCTCGCGCGCGGCGCCGCGGCAGGGAAGGCGGTCACCATTCACGTCGAGAATTTCAATCCCGCGCTGCGCCTCTACGAGCGCCTGGGATTCGTGAAGGTCGACACCAACGGCGTCTATTTTCTGATGCGCTGGACGCCCGATTCGGCTCGCGCCGAATAGTTGCGAGTTGCGCCGGATAGTTGGTTGCTTGTGACTCGTCGGCTTGCGGCCCAGGCACTACTTCACAAGCCAACCAGTGACCAGCAACAAACAACCAGCAACAAACGTCGCGCCAGCGACGCGCCTACGTGAACACGACTTCGTAGTTGTAGCTCTCCGCGGTCTGCCCGATCGGCACCATGAACAATCCCATCGGCTCCGGGAACGCCTCGTGGCGAAGCTGATAGATGCCCTGCCTGAGGTGAAAACTCAGCGGGCCGGAGAAGCGGATCGTGAAGGCCGTGCGCGACAGGCGGGCCGCCTCGCTCTCCATCACCTTCAGCACCTCGTCGACGCGCAGCTCGACCTTCGCGCCGTTCGGAAACTCCGCCCAGAAGCTCGTGCCGACGAGGGGCACAAACTGCTCATATCTCAATTCGTCGAGCTTCATCCGCTCATCCTCCGCCGCTGAATTGTGATCGGACCGCAGCGCGCGTTTTAGCACACCGCGCGGCGTCACCGCGCGCGAAAAATGCGGCGCTATCACCACCTCGGCTATGCTCACGCGGCCGTGCAGATCGCCGAGCTCCTGCTCGCTCTCATCTCCATCTTCGTCGCCGCGAAACTCTTCGGCGAGCTGGCGGAACGTCTCGGCCAGCCGGCCGTCCTCGGCGAGCTCGTAGGCGGTGTGCTCATCGGTGTCAGCGGCCTCCATCTCGTCGATCCGCACGACGTCACCATCCATCTCCTCTCCGAGCTCGGCGTCATCCTGCTGCTGTTCCTGATCGGCCTCGAGACCGACCTCAAAAAACTGATGTCCGTCGGCGGCGCCGCCACCGCGGTCGCAGTCGTCGGCGTCGCGCTGCCGTTCCTCGGCGGTTTCGCGCTCGGGCAGATGCTCGGCTACCGCGTCATCGTCTCCGTCTTCCTCGGCGCGTCGCTGACCGCGACCTCCGTCGGCATCACCGCGCGCGTCCTCTCCGATCTCGGCCACCTCAAAGACGACGAATCGCAGATCGTCCTCGGCGCCGCCGTCGTCGACGACATCATCGGCCTCGTGCTCCTCACGCTCGTCGGTACGCTCGCCGGAGGAGGGGAGCTGACGTTTCTCGGCGTCGGCAAGATCATCGTCGTCGCGTTCGGCTTCGTCATCCTCGCCATCGTGATCGGCTCCGAGCTCGCGCCGCGGCTCATCCGCCTCATCGATCGCATCGACATGGCGCGCGGCCTCTTCTTCGCCTCCGTCGTGTTCGCGTTCCTCCTCGCGTACATCGCGCAACAGGTCGGCTCCGCGATCATCATCGGCTCCTTCGCCGCCGGCCTCGTGCTCGCGCGCACGCATCGCGGCAAAGACATCGAGCGCGAAGTGCACGACGTCGCGCAGTTCTTCATCCCGATCTTCTTCGTCGTCGTCGGCGCCGCCGTCGACCTGCGCAGCATCAATCCGTTCGATGCGGATGGACGCCGCTTCCTCTGGATCGGACTCGGTCTCACCGTCGTCGGCGTCGTTGGAAAAGTCGCGGCCGGATTCGTGGTGTGGAAGAAGGGGATGAGGCGGACCGTGATCGGCGTCGGCATGATCCCGCGCGGCGAAGTCGGTTTGATCTTCGCGCAGATCGGCCTGTCGACGCGCCTGATCAGCGGAGGCCTCTACAGCGCCGTCGCGCTGATGGTGATCATGACCACGCTCATCGCGCCGCCGCTGCTGCGCCGCCTGCTCGAGCAACGCACCCCGACGCGCATGGACGGCGTCGCATCCGAACTAGTCATGGAAGCGCCGGCGGATAGCGCGTAAACGCGATCGAGCGATACCTACTGGAGCGGGGGCCGCTCCGCCCCCCCGACCCTTCACGACAAAACAAAAAAAACGGCGGCCGAGGCGGCCGCCGCTCCATTGAACCGCTCTGAAAACCGCGTTAAATCCTGCGGCGGATGTTCTGGAACTCCGGCTCGTCCATCACACCGCGGTTGCCGATGCGCGTTGCTCGGTCGCGTGCTTCGCGCGCGCGCTCGGTGGTCAGCGGATGCGTCGAGAAGAACTGTTCGACGCGGCCCGGCTGTCCCTTGCTGTGCTCCATCAGCTCTTCGAACATCGTGGCCATCCCCATCGGGTTGTAGCCCGCGGCGGCCATCGCCTGAATGCCGATCTCGTCCGCTTCCCGCTCCGCCTCGCGGCTGAAGCGCGCCATCGCGCCGCCCGCCGCAATCTGCGCCGCGATCTGCGCGAGCGCGCCCGGATTCTGCCCGAGCACCGCGCCGGCGATCACGCTCATGCCGTACTGCCGCGAGAGCTGCTCGGTCGAGTGACGCGCCAGCACGTGACTGATCTCGTGCGCGATCACGCCCGCGAGCTCCGAAGCGTTGTCGGCGTTTTCGATCAGGCCGGTGTGGATATAAACGTGTCCGCCCGGGATCGCGAACGCGTTGATGGCGGGGTCCTGCACGACGTGAAACTGCCATGGCAACTGGTTGAACGGCGGTGCCGCCTGCTGCACGATCCGCTGCCCCATGTTGCGGATGTACTCGTTCACCGCCGGGTCATTATTGAAGCGCACCTGCCTCGCAACTTCCTGCGAGAGCTGCGCGCCCATCTGCCACTCTTCTTCGATGGAGATCAGGTTGAACCCGCCACCCGAGCCGCAGCCAGCGGTCATGAAGGTGACGAGCGCGATTGCGAGAAGGGAAGTGTTGCGCTTGTACATGGCGACTGAAAGTGCAAGAGAAAAGCCCGGCGCGCGACATGCACTTTCCGCCCGTCATGCCTGAGCAGATGCACGATCAGAACAGCAACGACCAGAAAAGTTACGACCAGAGCGTCATCGACGCGCTCACCTCTCGCGCCGCCGAGGATGCGCGCATGTTTCGCGAGCAACACCCGGATGAGACGCCGAGCGATCGCTGGATCGAGAACAGCTACACCGCCGCGCTCCCGCTGGCGAAAGACAGCGTCGGTGCCGACCTCGGCCATGGTCCGCATCCGCAGCTTTTCGACGCTTACCGGCGCGAGATCGAGGCGCTCCTCGGGCGCCGCGCCGACAAACGCGACAGCGGCGCGGAAGTCACCCAGCAGCCGACGCCGGGAGAGAACTGATGAGCGACGGACGCAACCCGAAAGAAGGGGAGAAGCCGTCCAGCTCCACTCCGCAGCAGGACGCGCCCGGCACTGAAAAACAGCTGAAACCGAACGCCGATCACGGCGAGGAAAGCTATCGCGGCAGCGGCAAGCTCGAAGGCCTCGCCGCCGTCATCACCGGCGGCGACAGCGGCATCGGCCGCGCCATCGCCATCGCGTTCGCACGCGAAGGTGCCGACGTCGCCATCGGCTACCTTTCCGAAAAAGAAGATGCCGACGCGCGCGAGACCGCGAAATGGGTCGAGCAGGCCGGCCGCCGCTGCATCACGCACCGCTTCGACGTGAAGCAGAAAGCAGCCTGCGAAGAATTCGTCGCCCGCGCCACCAAAGAATTCGGCCGCCTCGACATCGTCGTCAACAACGCCGCTTATCAGCAGGAGCAGAAGTCGATCCTCGACATCACCGAGGAGCAGCTCGACGGGACCTTCCGCACCAACATTTACGGCTACATCTTCATGGTCCAGGCCGCGCTGCCGCACCTGAAAGAAGGGGCCGTCATTCTCAACACCGGCTCCGTCACCGCGCTCAAAGGCAACCCCGCCCTGCTCGATTACTCCGCCACCAAAGGCGCCATCCACACCTTCACCCGCGCGCTCGCGCAGAGCCTCGCCGAGCAAGGCATCCGCGTGAACTGCATCGCCCCCGGCCCCGTCTGGACGCCGCTCATCCCAGCGACGATGTCGAAGGAAAGCGTCGAAAAATTCGGCGAGAACACCGTCTGGGGCCGCCCCGCCCAACCAGCCGAGATCGCCCCGTCGTACGTCTTCCTCGCCTCGAAAG
>DASVRB010000592.1:0-3555 GCA_036388835.1 Thermoanaerobaculia bacterium
GGTCGCGCCCGGTGGATTGATCACCTACAACGTGCAGGTCCGAAACAACTACGTCACACGTCCCGACTGGCCGGAGGCGACCGCGCCCGGCGTGCACGTGCGCGTGCCGCTGCCGACCGGCGTGCAGTTTGTTTCGCTGACCGGGCCGGGCACGGTGAATGCCGGGACGGTTGATTGGAACCTCGGCGCCGTCGCGTCCGGCGCAGTCTTCAACTTCAGCCTCACGGTCCAGCTCGCGTTCGACGCAGATCCAACCAAGGAGGTTGTGCTCGGGCCGTTCTCCGTCACGACCGCTGGCCCGACGGGTCCGGTGGTGCAGGTCCTGCCCGACACAAAAACCACCGTCGGCGGCACACGCGCCGCGCCTCCGGAGTTGAGCGTGATCAAGTTCGTCCCGGACGGCATCACGATTCAGCAGGTGCTCGCGACCTCGCAGCTTCCAGGTGCGGATCCGACGCTGGCGAGCTCGTTGAAGAAGCTCTACCCGATCCTGAATAATCCGACCGCGATCGAGGAGATCGGGCGCACGATCAATCCGAACATCTCCGACACGACGGACGCGGAGGGTTTCTTCATGCAGGCGGTGATCGCCCCCGGAATGCCGAACGGCCCGGCCAAGACGAAAATCACCTACGCGCTGATCTACGGAAACAGCAGCAGCACGAGCGCGCTCGGCGCTTACATCCAGGAGCGCATTCCGGAAGGAACGGCTTACGTGCCGAACAGCGTCACGGTCGATGGCGGGAAGCCGTCGGGCACGTTCCGGATCGAGCCGAACGGACGCGACCTGAAGATCACGGTCGGGACGGTCGCGAAAGGCTACCACCTGATCATGTACACGGTGGAGCTGTTGCCAACGAGCCGCGGCGGGATCGCGCCCGGCCAGCGCATTCAAGCGCGCGGGACGTACATCGGCTCGAGCAGCCTGCTGCACACGAGCTACGCCTATCCGGAACAAGTGGACGTGCAGGTCGTGGCGCCCGGCAATGGCTATACGCTCGTGCACAAGCTGACGCCGAACGCGAACGTGGGCGACCTCGTCACCTACGACATCTTCTATCAGAACACCGGTGGCGTAGCGACGAACGACTTCCGGATTCGCAACCCGATTCCGGCCAACCAGAGCTTCGTCAATGCAGCCTACCTTGATGAGAGCCGGCAGGTCCGCGGGATCGATCCGGGCCGCGGCGAAGCGAACATTCAGCAGCCGGCTGCGGGCAGCACAAGTGGCGAGGTCGTTTACCACCTCGGCCGTGTGCAACCGCGCGAGAGCGGCTGGGTCCGATTGGTCCTGCGCCTCGAGGAGAGTGCGCGCAGCACCGACGGCCTGCAGTACGACAACGAAGCGATCATCGATGAAGCCTCCTTCCCGGGAGCGGCTCGCGCCGCCGCGGCCGGTGCGCCGGGCAACCCGAGCCTGACGAACATCGGCGGACTCGGCGGCGGGCTCGGCTACAGCAAGAGCATCGGGCGCCTGCTCGATGGCCCGCGCCTGATCGTGAGCGTGAGCGCTCCGCTCGTCGTCCAGGAAGGCAATAACTACGACTACATCATCGCCGTCGCGAACCCGACGGATGCGGCGATCACGAGCACGGCGATCGAAATGCTCTTGCCGCCGGAAGTGACATGGGTCGGAGCCGAAGGCCAGGACAATGCCTTCGAGGCGCCGGCGAGCGACAGCTTCATCCCTACGCGCTCGATCATCTTCCCCGATCGCAATTCGACCGGAACGTTGTTCGAGCTCGCGCCGCATTCGACGTTGATGAGGAAAGTGACGGTGCGCGCGCCGAACCTCACGGGCGCGGATCGGAGCAATGGCAAGACGCTTCGCTCCGGCGGCGCACACACCTTCAACGCGCTCGGCTTCCTCGTTGGCGCGACGGACGTCAAGAAGATCGCCTTCGCCTACTCGGGCCGGGTCGGCACGTTCGTTTACGCGAACGACAAGCTCTTCAGCGATTACCGCTCGCAGGTTGTGCAGTCCTGCCTTTCGGTCGTGAAGTACAACGGACCGGCCCTAACGAGCGATCCGAACTACGAGCGCCGGATCGCCGAGCTGACGGGTTCGGCCTCGTTCGTCGCCATCGGCGGGGCCGACACTGTGCCGACGAACAGCGGCGAACTCATCGTGCCGATCGGTGGCGGAAAGCCTGCCAGCAACGGCCAGCCCGCCGTGCCCGGTAACGTTCTCGCGTTCGGGCAAGTCGGTAAGCTGATCACGAACGATGGCGGGAGCATTGTCGCCTCCGGCGCGGGAAACATCGTCGCCTCGGGCGCGGGCAATCTCCTTCAGATCCCGAAGCTGATCACGAACGACGGCGGCTCGCTCATCACGAATGATGGCGGTTCCATTCGCGCGATCCTCGCGAGCCTTGTTGCGCAAGGCGCAGGCAACATCGTGGCCTCCGGCGCGGGCAATATCGTCGCAAGCGGTGGCGGAAATTTGATCACGAACGACGGCGGCTCGCTCATCAGCAATGACGGCGGCGGGCTGGTGCGGCTCGATGTTTCGAAGCTGATCGGCAACGATGGCGGCGGGATCGTCGCCTCTGGCGCGGGCAACTTCATCTCCGGCCTGGTGAATCCGACCAACGTCTCCGGCCTGATCGCAAGCAATCGCGCCGATCTCGTTTCGTTGCGCGGCGGCTCGATCTTCATCGGCGGTGGCGCGAGCCTCGTCGCTTCCGGAGCGGGCAATCGGGTGCAGGATGAGTCGGGCAACGCGGTCGATGCGGACGCGCTCCAGTATGTCTCGACCGACGACTCGATGGTCGCTCGCTTCAGTGCGGACAGCCTCGTCGTCCACACGGGCGGGAACCTTAAGCCGCCGATCGTCTACCAAAGCACGAGCGCGGCGGCTGGCGTGCCGGCGACGCGAACCAGACCGCCAGCGCGACCAAGTCCTGTGCAAAGCAACAACACCGTCGCGCCGCGCCGGAGCAATCAATCCGCCCGCGAATACGACCGTTAAACCGCAAGGAGACATCAGACATGAAAAAGCTACTTCTCTCCACGGTTCTCGCTGCGTGCACGGTGATCGCGGCGCAGCTCGCGCACGCGCAATCGGTTTACGAGCGCTATCCATTCAGCACGCTGGCGGGCAACCCGCCGGGCAGCGCGAATGGCAGTGGCGCCGCGGCGAAGTTCAACCTCCCCGGTTCAGCGGCCGTTGATGTGAACGGCAACATCTACGTCGCGGACACGGCGAACAACATCATCCGCAAGGTGACGCCTGCCGGCGAGGTCAGCACGCTCGCCGGGTTGGCCGGCGCGAGTGGCTCGGCCGATGGCGTGGGCGCTGCCGCGCGCTTCAACAACCCAGTCGGCATCGCAGTCGATGGCGCGGGGAATGTCTACGTAGGCGACATGTTGAACGATGCCGTCCGCAAGATCGCGCCGAACGGCACCGTGACCACCCTCGCCGGTCTCGCTGGAAGCGGCGGGAGCGCAAACGGCAACGGAAGCGCGGCGCGCTTCTTCTCGCCGCGCGGTGTGGCGGTCGACGCGGGCGGCAACGTCTACGTGGCTGATTCGGACAACGGGACCATCCGCAAG
>DASVRB010000593.1:0-3700 GCA_036388835.1 Thermoanaerobaculia bacterium
GATGTTGTAGAAGAGCGCGTTGATCGTGAAGTCGCGGCGTTTCGCATCCTGCAGCGGCGTGCCGAACGTGTTGTCGTCCGTGATCAGAAAATCTTCCGCTTCCTCGTCATTGTTCTGCACCGCGCGATCGGGCTCGCGGCGAAACGTGGCCACTTCCACCACCTGATCCTGAAACAGGATGTGCACGAGGCGAAAGCGACGGCCGATGATGCGGCTGTTGCGGAAGAGGCGGCGCACATCGCCCGGATGCGCGTCGGTGGCGACGTCGAAATCTTTCGGCGTGCGCCCCATCAGCAGGTCGCGCACGCTGCCGCCGCAGAGATACGCGTGATAGCCGCTGCGGTGCAGGCGGTACAGCACCTTGAGGACGTTCTCCGGAATGCTGCGGCGCGAGATCGAATGTCCGCCGCGGTCGATGACCACACCGGTGGTGACGACCGGCATCACCTCTTCCGGATGCGCGTCCGCGGCGTCGGGTGCGAGCGCGTCGTCCGTCTGGTTATTCGTTTCCATCAGTAGTGAGGCCGGGCGTGAAGTGGTACTTGCTGTCGACGATGTAGAAGGTGCGTTGCCAGCGCGTCTGGCTGAAGAAGTTCTTCGTGACGTTTCCCAGTTCGCGGAGGCGCGTCGCGGCCGAAGCGCTGGCCGCGGGCGGATCGCCGGCGTAGGACCAGTAGACCATGAACGCGCGCCCTTTGATGTGCGAACGCGGTACGCCGCCCCAGAAACGGGAGTCGCTGGAGTGATCGCGGTTGTCGCCCATCGCAAAGTACTGGTCGTCCGGCACTTTGAACGGCCCGAAATGATCGCGCGAACGGAACGACGCCGGCAGCGCCTCGTTGTCGGGATAGACGCCGGGATCGTCGTAGAGCGTGTACGGCTCGTCGAGCGGGACGCCGTTCACCGACACCTTCTTGCTCTGCACCGTGATCACGTCGCCCGGCAGACCGATCACGCGCTTGACGTAGTCGATCTCCGGATTCTCCGGATAGCGGAAGACGATGATGTCGCCGCGCTCGACGTCGCGCAGCGGAAAAAGGCTCGACAGCAGGCCGTCGCCTTTCGGACCGTAGAGGAATTTGTTGACGATGAGGTGGTCGCCGACTTTGAGGTTGTCCTCCATCGACGGGGTCGGGATCTTGAACGCCTGAAAGACGAAGATCCGTGCGAAGTTGACGAAGATGATCGCGATCAGCAGCGCTTCGTAATATTCACGGGCAGTCGATTTAGTGTCGGATTCAGCGGCTGCTGCCATTCGTGGGGCTGGTCCTCTTCAACTGGTCTGCGATGAAGCCGGCAGAAAAGGATTGTACGACAGCGGGTGCGACCGTCACGACGTTGCCGGCGCGGCGGTAGACACCGGCCGAAAGTGCGGGATCGGTGGTGATGACGGTGGCCTTCGCGCAACGCTGGTCGGCGCCGCATGAGCCGCCGACGACGAACGTCCGCCGCGCGTCGATCCATGGCGTGGCCGCAACGGCGCTCCAGAAGTCGGCACCGATCGGACGGGTGGCGACGATCATGGCCACACGCGCGTCCTTCATCAGCGCCGCCCGGGCGTCGCTCCACTGCAGGTCGGGGGCGCTCCAGATCACCAGCGGCAGCTTCTCGTCGTAGAGAAGGTCGCGCGGACGCAGCAGCACGGCGCCGGGCGCGAACGGGTCGACTTCGACGTCCAGCCGTACGGCAGGAGAGACGACCATGCGCCGCTCCGCACCGCTGTACTTCAGCACTTCCACCCGATCGGAGGCGTCGACGGTCGACCAGGAGACGGCGTAACGCTCGGCCTGTGGATCCCACGCCAGCGCGTGGATGGTGCCGCCCGGAAAGTCGACCGGCAGGGAGGCGGCGGTCGGCACGTGCAGCGTGCGAACGACGTCGCCGCCGCTCGCGCGGACGATGTAGCTGATCTTGCTGCCGCGCGGTGCCCACTGCACGCCGACCTCGTCGGCGGGATCGTTCGGCACCCAACTGATGGGGCTGCCGTCGGAGGAGACGAGGCCGATGTCGAACCCGGCGTTCCTCCGCACGGAGAACGCGACCTCCCCTCTCGCGTCGGAAAAGTCGAAGGAGTCGATGGCGGCAAACGGCTCGGTCAGGATCTTCTCGCCGTTCGCGAGCTTCGGTCCGACGAACTCGTCGACGAGGCGAATGGGGCCGTCCACGACCTGCCGCGGCGGCGGTTCCGGCCGGTGCGAAACCTTCCCTTCCGCGTCCAGAACGAGCGAGCGCATCCGCGGCGCGACCGGCACGCTGGACCAGGTTTCCGGGACGGTCAGCAAAGCGGGCCCGGAGGTCGAAATACAGGCCGTGAAAAGGCCGCAAAACAGCAGGAAAAACGAGTATTTCCGCGGCATGGCTGAATATTCTAAATCATTGATTCAAAAGCGCAAAAGTTGGTCGCTCGATTGCAAATAACCAGTGCATCATGGACCTGCAAAAAGAACTTCTCGAGTCCAGCAAAAACAAGCGCCAACAGGGAGGCTGGAAAGCCTCTGCGACATCTCTCGCACTTCACGCGTTGCTCGTCGCCGGCGTCGTCTACGCCGGTACACAGGGTGCCGTCCACAAGGTCGCACCTGAGAAACCGATCGCCGCGTTCATCACGCAGGGCGCTGCGCCGCCTCCCCCGCCGCCGCCTCCGCCGCCACCGCCTGCCAAGAGCAGTGGCGCGCCGAAGCAGCAGCAGGTCCAGCCGCGCGTGCAGCCGAAGCCGGTTCAGGTCACGCCGATGACCCCGCCGGTGGAGATCCCGAAGAACATCCCGAAAGTGGAGATGCCGGCAACGAAGAACCTGCCGGTCGTCGACACGCCTGTGGTCGAGGAAGCCTCAGGCGGTGGAACGGATGAAGGTCCGGGTGATGCCGTCAACGGCGTCGTCGGCGGTGTCGAAGGCGGCGTCGCCGGCGGTGTGGTCGGTGGCGAAGTCGGAGGCGTCATCGGTGGTGAGATCGGTGGCGTGAAGGGTGGCGAAATCGGCGGCGTCCTCGGCGGCAAGGTCGGTGGCACCGGAACCGGCACCGAGGGTGAAGGCACGGGCGGCAAAGAAGCGCCGGTCGCGCCGCCTGCTCCCGAGCCAGCCGCTCCGACCGGACCGCTCCGCGTCGGTGGTGACGTCAAGGCGCCGATCATCGTCGATCGCGCCGACCCGAAGTACACCGAGTCCGCCCGCAAGGCGCGCGTCTCGGGCATCGTCGTCGTCGAAGCCATCATCGGCAGAGACGGCCGCGTGCAGGACGTGAAGGTTGTGAACGGTCTGCCGATGGGTCTCGGTGCCGAAGCAGAAGAAGCGGTCCGCCGCTGGCGCTTCAAGCCGGGCACGCTCAACGGCCAGCCGGTCACGACGATCTTCAACCTGACGGTGAATTTCCAGCTGGACTAACAGTCAGCGCTCGCCGCTGACTGTTATCCCGAGCGCAGCGAGGGATCTCCGGTTCCACCGCGACGACCGAACGTCATCGCGGTGGAGCCGGGGATCCCTCGTTTTGCGTCAGGGGCCGGTGGAGCGGCGGCCGCTTCGACCGCCGACGCGCTGGGGAAAGATCGGCGGCCGAAGCGGCCCGCCGCGCCACAGGACCGCGCGTGAAGCCCACACACAATGTCACCCCGAGCGTAGTCGAGGGGCCTGGGCGGGCGGGGCGCGAAGCACATGCCTTCCGCGACCCACCCGCCCAGGTCCCTCGCTACGCTCGGGATGACA
>DASVRB010000594.1:0-4455 GCA_036388835.1 Thermoanaerobaculia bacterium
CTCACCGACGCTGAGCTTCGTGTGATGAACGTGCTCTGGCGGCTGCGAGAGGCCACGGTCGCTGACGTGCAGAAGGAGTTGGCGTCGCGCGAGCTGGCGTATACCACCGTGCTCACTACGCTGCAGACGCTCGAGCGAAAAGAGTACGTCACGCACGACTCCATCGGGCGCACCTACGTCTACAGCCCCGCGGTCGAGCGCCGGCAGCTCCAGCGGCGGGCTCTCCAGACCTTCCTCGCGACCTGGTTCGACGCCTCGCCGAGCCTCCTCGTGGCGAACCTTCTCGACGAGTCGGAACTGAACGTCGAGGAGTTGGAGAAAGAGCTCTCCGCCGCAGCGCGCCGACGGAGACGGAAGTGATCACCGTCCTCATCGTCAACAGCTTCTTGTGCGCGATCTGCGCACTGGTCGCCTTCGCCCCCGCGGCGATGGCGAGGCACGCCGCCACGCGATACACGCTCTGGTATCTCGCGCTTGCAGCGAGCGTCGTAATGCCGCCGCTCACGCTGCTGCTCCAGCCGACCGTTCCGCTGAAACTCTCCACGTCGGCCGCCGTGTCGGAGAGCTGGCCGGCGCTGTTGCTGGCGGCGTGGATCGTGGGGGTGCTCGCCGCCGTCGGACGGATGGGTTTCGCGCTGATCCGCTCACGGCAGCTATTACGCGGTGGCATCGCCGACGCGCGCGTCACGAGAATCGCCGAGGAGGTGAAGCGCGAGCTCGGCACCACGCGCGCGTTCGAGACGCGTCTCTCGCCGCATGTCACATCGCCGCACTTTGTTGGTCTGTGGAGTCCGACGGTCGTGCTGCCGCTGTCGTTCCGCCACGTGGACGATGATCCGGTACGAGCGGTGCTGTTGCACGAAGTCGCGCACGCGCTGCGGCGCGACGATTTTCTGATCGCGACCGAGCAACTGGCGCAGGCGCTGCTCTTTTTCAATCCCGCAATTCGCCTCATCCGACGCCGCCTGGAACGGGAGCGCGAGCTCGCCTGTGACGAGCTCGCGTGCTCGCGCGTGGCTGTGTCGCGCTACGTATCGGTGCTCCTCGTCGTCGCCAGGAAAGCCGAAGCCGGCTTCGCGCTGGCGGCCGGCCCTACCGCTCTCACCTGGCGGGTACGGACGCTACTCAACCGTCGTGAAGTGCGGTGGCGGAGCGACGCATTGGGAGTCTGGCTGGCGATCTGCGGCGCTTTTTATCTGACATGCGCAGGGTTCCCTCACCTCGCTCGGCGAGTCGCCGCTCCGGCTGATTCGATCGCCGTTCATGCGCGCCCGTCGCCGGGCAAGCCGGTCAGGGCCGTGCGCGCCGAGGCAGTCGAGGATGGCGCGCTGCACTTCGCCAACGGCTGGTCGCTTTTGAAGATAGGCCACTACGACGGCGCGATCGAGGAGCTCGCAAAGGCGCGCGACCTCGGTTATGAGCCACACGCCAGCGCGGCCAATCTCGCCGTCGCCTACGCGCAGAAAGGCGACGCGCGCGCCGCTCGCGGCTGGCGAGCCCGCGCCATGAAAGCACCCCGCGGCACATATCCATCAACGTACTGAATGGCTGCCGTCGAAGGCGAGCGACACGAGATCGCGCGACTACTAGATTTCCAGTAGACGCAAATACTAGTTCGATAGTAGTCTTTGACTCGCACGCCAGCGGAACGGTTTGCACCATTCCTCCTCCGCCACCACGACCTGCTTTGGAGCCGCGAGACATGAACAGACTTTCCGCCCGTGTGATCGACCGCGCAGTGCCACTGGCGGCCATCGTCTTTCTTGCAGTCGCGGCGATCCTGACGATCGTGTCTCAGTCGCCTCGGCCGAAGGCGAGCCGCGGCCCCGCCGCCTTCTCCACCAAACGCGCGATGCTGCATGTTACGGCGCTCGCGGCGCGGCCGCGACCGGCCGGCTCCGCGGGGCATCGCGCGGCGCGGGAGTACATCGTGGCGGCGCTTCACGCGGCGGCGGGACTCAAGGCGGAGGTCCGCAGCTCGACGGCGACCAGCACCCGTTACGGGTTCCCTTACGACGCGGCGCGCGTCCATAACATCGTGGCAACGATCCCGGGGACCGACCGCTCGCGCCGCATCGTTCTCACCGCTCATTACGACACCGTCATGACGACCCCTGGCGCGGGCGACGACGCGGCCGGCGTGGCCACGCTTCTGGAAACAGCGCGAGCGCTGGCCGTCGAGTATGGCGGCGGTCCGGAGGTGATGCTGCTCTTCACGGACGCGGAGGAGGTCGGCGCCGTCGGCGCCGAGGCGTTCCTTGCGTCGGATGGGTTCGATCGGAAGCGGATGATCGTGCTCAACTTCGATTCACGAGGCACGCGCGGGGCCTGCGGGCTGATCGAGACCGCCGGAGCGGAGGGGAGTCTGGTGCGCGCGATCGCGCGGTCGAACGCGCCGGTCGCCATGTCGTCACTCCTGCCGGCGCTCGCGCGGCTCCATGGCGTCGGTACAGATTTTCGTCCCTTCCGCGACGCGGGCGCCGCCGGCCTGAACTTCGCCCTCGTCGAGGGCGTCGCGCGATATCACACGCCGGCCGACACGCCGGATGCCCTCGACCGCGAGAGCGTCCGAAGCGAGGGGCAAGCGGCCGTCGCGCTGGTCCGCGAGCTCGGGAAAGGCGGGTACGAGTCGCGCTCGGGAGCGGTGTCCTACTTTCTCGTTCCGTGGGCTGGTCTGGTCGTCTATCCCCGTTTGCTCGACGTGGCAGCCGCGATCCTCGCAACCGCTCTCGTCGTGTTCGCGATCATCGTGTCGATGCGGCGGAAGGAGTCGTCCTGGCGAACGGTGGGCGCATCAGCACTCGTGACCATCCCCGCGGTCGCGCTGGCCGGCGTCGCGAGCCACTACGCATGGAGGCTGCTGCGCGCGATCGGTGCCGGACCGGCAGCGGGGCTGGCCGAGCCTTACGATCCCATCCCGTATCGTTTTGCGCTGGTCCTGCTCGCGGTGGGGACCGCACTCGTTGTCCTGCGCATTGCGCGACGGTTCGGCGTTGCGCAGCCAACCCACCTCGTTCCGCTCTTCGCAGTCGCGGTGCTGTGGGCGCTCGTCGTGCGAGTCCCCGGCGCTGCCTATCTCCTGGCGGTGCCGACTCTCTTCGTCGCGTTGCACGCGCTTCTGCGGAGCGAACGGCCGCCGGTCGCGCGCGCACTCGGTGCCGCGGTCGCCGCGCTTCCCATCATTCTGCTGTGGGCGCCGGTACCCTACTTTGTGCTCTCCGGCCTCCGGCTGTCCGCGGGCGGCATGGCCGGCGCGCTCGCTGGTTTCGCGGCACTTCTCTGTGCCGCGGTCTTCGAGCGCGCGCGTTTCGCGGTCGATGGACGGGTCGCCGCGACATTCATCGCGATGGCCGGCGTCGCCGCCGGCATCGGCGCCGCGGGAGCCGCCGCATCGCCGCGGGAACCGCGCCCGGCATCGTTTGCCTACGCGGTTGATGTTGACGGCGCGAAGGCCTTCTGGGTGTCGGAGCGCAAAACCGCGCGCCAGCCGGAGAACGCGCTTTTCGCGGAAGCGGTCCAATCGGAAACGCTCCCCCGTTTCGTCCACGAGAACGGCGTGCTCAAGCGCGCGGCCGTTGCGCCGTATGTCGCCGTGGCCGGGCCATCCGTTGCACTCGTCAGCGACGTCGCCAACGGCGCGCTCCGCGTGTTGACCGTGCGGGTGAAGTCGGAGCGAAGCGCGCCGTGGCTCCATCTGTTCGTCGAAAAGGGCAAAGTCGTCGACGCATCGGTGAATGGCATTCCATTCACGAAAACCAAAGGCGAGGATGACGACGCGGCAATGTGGGGCTTCCGCTACCTCGGCGCGGGTGACGAAAGTTTCGAGCTGAAACTGGTCGTCGATCCCAAAGGCGGTCAGGCGCGGATCACGGTCGTCGACCAGTCCGACGGCATCGACAACCCCAACGCACGCCTTCCGCTCGACGCGATGTACGCGCGCTCCTGGGTGGCCGGAACGACGCTCGTGCGACGCTCCTATGTCTTCTGAAATCGCGGGACGACGGGAGCGCGACCGCCCGCCATCCCGCTCTGGTTCACGTATTTTCGACGGCGACATCAGCGAGCAGGGAACCATGAGCCAGACCAATTTGCGCGCCGTGATGGAGATGGCGAAGGAGTTGGATGCGCTGATGATCTTCCCGCTCATGCACGTCAATTTGCGACCGTCGGCGGCTCCGGCGGCAAATTCGCAGACGGTGGTGCTCTGCTGACTTGCGGCGTGATTTGTCCGCCGAACTGGACAACCGGCCGATTTACGCCTATCTTGCTGTCATGCCTTCTTTAATGTTCGGCGGTATTATGGCGAAGCTTGTGGCCGCGAAGAGCGTGCAATCGGTCCGGCTGGCGATGTCCGTTGTTGTCCTTGCGGTGCTTCTCGCGGCGTCTTCGTATGGCGACACGGCGCCGCCCGAGCCTCCGTCGCTGCTGCTGCCGGCGCCGGCAGCAGCAGCGACG
>DASVRB010000595.1:0-4803 GCA_036388835.1 Thermoanaerobaculia bacterium
TGCTCATGTTCTGGATCTGGATGAGTGATTCGGTGGGCATTGTTTTCCTCTAGTTCCTCGGAGTTCCTCGGGGTTCCTCGGAGTTCCTCGGAGTTCCTTCGGTACCTCACTCCGAGGAACTCCGAGGGACTCCGAGGAACCCGAGGAACCGATTAATTGATCTCGAGCCGGTCAAACCGCTCGTAATTGCTGGTGTCGGAAACGATCACGTTGTCGCCGGGCTTGAGGCCGGACTTGATTTCGATGGCCTCGGCGGAGGCGCGGCCGAACTGGACTTTGACGCGGTGGGCTTCGTTGCCATCGACGCGGAAGAGCGAACCGGCCGACATTTCCTGCACGCCGACCGGTCGTGCGACGAAGATCGTTTGCGGGATGCGATCGAGCTCGATCGTGGCGTCGACGGTGAGGTCGGGACGCGCACCCTGCGGCAGCGGATCGACGATGGTGAGGTCGACGGCGACAGTGCCGTTGCTGACGGCGGGATCGACGCGCGCCACGCGCGCTTTGACGATGCCGTTGCGCGTATCAATGGTCGCTTCCTGCCCGACCACGACGTCCTTCGCCTGCACCTCGGCCACGCGCACTTCGGCTTTGAGGCGATTCGGTTCGGCGACGCGGGCGAGGTTGGTGCCCATCGTGACGCGCTGGCCCGCCTGCACGCCGACCTGCTGCAGCACGCCGTCGATGCCGGCGCGCACCTGCAGCGATGCGGTCTGCTGCTGGCGAAGATTGTTCATCGAGCGAGCCTGTTCGAGCTGCGCCTGCAAGGTGGCGAGGCGCGCGCGCTGCGAACTGGCGATCGTGCTGACGCGGCGTTCTTCGATGGCGACGCGGCGCGCGAGCTCGTCGGCCGCGCTCTGCGAAAGTTGACGAGTGATGGAGGCGGCGAGTCCCGCTTTTTCGAGGTCGGCGTCGGCTTTCGCGCGAAGGCGCGCCTGTTCGTGCTCGGCGCGCAACCGCGCGGCGGCGGCTTCGCGATCGAGGCGTTCGCTCTCCAACTCCGCGCGCGCCGCTTCGTACGCCGCTTCGGCCGCGCGCACCTGCCACGAGGCGTCGCTCGCGCTCTGCTGCTGTTGCGGATCGGAGAGCTCGATGATCACGGTGTCGGCGGTGACGACGGAGCCGGGCTGCACGACGATCCGCTCCACGCGTGCGTCGGTCGAAGCGGAGATCCAGCGGATGTTTTCGGGGACCAGAGTTCCGTTCGCGCGAATGGCGCGGGTGAACGGGCCGCTCTTCACTTCATCAATGACGACGGTGCTGCGATCGACCGACGGTGCGGCCGGCTCGAGCCGCGCGAAGGCGACGGTGGCGATGATGATCGCGACCACGATCGCGCCGATGCCGGCGAGCTTCCGGTAGTTCTTCTTTGCTGCGGAGTTCCGAACGATGTCCATGTCCCTCGCTGTAAACGCAACGCCGCTGCCGCGGTTCTGAATCTGCGAAGTCGTTGCAGAGCAACGGTTTGCGCTAGTCGGCCTCGACCGCGTCTGTCCACCGGCGCGAAACGACTGTCCGGATCTGGACACTGCTCCGGAGGTCGCGAAAAACAAAAAAGGACAGGCGAGGTGCCTGTCCTTTTCATCACTGCGAATGTGCGCGTCCGTTAGTCGTAGCGGATGGCGACGAGCGGATCGACTTTCGTGGCGCGGCTCGCCGGGACATACGTGGCGAGGAGCGCGATCGCGCCGATGATGAAGCAGATGGAGATGAAGGTGATGGGATCGGTGGCGGTGATGCCGTACAGCAGCGACGACATGATCCGCGTCGCCGCGAGCGCGAAGACGACGCCGGCCACGATGCCGATGGCGACGAGCTTCACCGCCTGGCCGACGATCAGCCGGAAGATGTCGTGCGCCTCCGCGCCGAGCGACATGCGGATGCCGATCTCCGGCGTTCGCTGCGTGACCATGTAACTCATGATGCTGTAGATGCCGACCGCCGCGAGGATCAGCGCGAGCGCGGCCAGCGTGCCGTTGAGCACGAGCATGAAGCGCTGGCTGCCGAGCGACTCGGAGCGGATTTCTTCGAGCGTGCGGATGGCCAGGATCGGCTGCTCGCGATCGAGCTTGCGCAACGCGGCGCGCGCGGACGCGGCGAGCGACGCGGCGTTCGGCGCTTTGATGATGAACTGCATGCGCGTGTTCGGCCACTGCGCGTGTGCGTAATAAAACGTCGACGCCGGCTCCTCGTTCAGCGACACGATGCGAACGTCGCGCGCCACTCCGACGATCGTCCGTGGCCCGCTTCCTTCGCCGAGGTCGATCTTCCTGCCGAGCGGATTCTCGTTGCGCATGTGGCGGCGCACGAAGCTTTCGCTGACCACCATCACGTGCGGCGCGTTCGGCCCGTCTTCTTCACCGATCGCGCGGCCGCGCAGGATCGGAATGCCGAGCGTGCTGAAGTAGCCGGGGCCGACGATGACGAATGTCGCCGACGGCGCCTGACCGGACGCAAACGGCGGCGCACCGACGATCTCGAACGTGGAGGAGCTGCCGGTCTCGTCGACGAGCGGCAGGCGATTGGTGGAGGTCACGGCGGTGACGCCCGGAATCGCGCTCAGCTCTTCACGCGCGCGTTTCGCGTACTGCACGAGGTCTTCCGGTTTCGGGAACACCGCGGAGCGCGCGACGACGTCGACGGTCAGCGCGTCTTTGTAGTCGTACCCGGCATCGACGTCGCTGAGTCGCATGAAGCTGCGCAGCAGCAGGCCGGCTCCGGCGAGGAGGAAGACCGAGAGCGCGATCTCACTCACGATGAGTGTTTTGCGAATGCGATTGCGCCCGCGCCCCTCGGTCGATCCGCGGCTGCCGTCCTTCAATGCTTCGACGAGATTCGTTTTCGACGCCGATAGCGCGGGCGCGAGTCCGAAGACGACGCCGGTCAGCACCGAGAGCGCAAACGTGAAGAGGAGCACCGTGCGATTGACGGCGATCGCGTCGAGGCGCGGGATCTCGGCCGGCGCGAGCGCGACCAGCAGGTCGACGCCCCACGTCGCGAGCAGCAGTCCCAATGCGCCGGCTACGACGGAGAGCAGCACCGATTCGACGAGCAATTGAAAAATGATGCGGCCGCGCGTCGCACCGACCGCGGAACGGATCGAAACTTCTTTGTGCCGCGCCGCGGCGCGGGCGAGGAGGAGATTGGCGACGTTCGCGCAGCCGATCAGCAGTACGACGCCGACCGCGCACATCAGCACGAGCAGCGCGGGCCGCACCGCCTGCACCAGCGACGCGTGCAGCGGCAGCATGAAGAACGTGAGGCTCGCGTTCGAGTCGGGGTTCTGCGTTTCGAGCCGGCGCGCGAGGAGTTTCAACTCGCTGTTCGCCTGCTCGAGCGAAACGCCGTCTTTGAGCCGGACGGCCGTGCGCATCCACTCCGAGCCGCGGCCGCCACCGTCCGGCGGCACCGCCTGGCCGAGCGACGTCCAGAAGTCGGTGCGCGTCAGCTCGATGGGAAACTTGAAGCCGGGCGGCATGACGCCGATGACGGTTTTCGGCTTCGAGCCGAGGCGGATCTGCCGGCCAATGATCGCGGGATCGCCGCCGAAGCGGCGCTGCCACATCTCATGACTGATCACCACCACCGGCGCGTGGCCCGGCACATCTTCCGCGGCGCTGATGCCGCGGCCGAGCGCCGGCTGCACGCCCAGCATCGGCCACAGATCCGCGGTCACGAGCGAGCCCTGAAACTTCTCCGGCTCGCCGCCGAGCTGATAGAGGAACGACTCGGTCGGCGCGAACGCGACCATCCGGTCGATCGTCTTCGACTGCGCCCGGATGTCGCGGAAGTTCAGCCACGACGTCCACTCACGCGTGAGCTGCGGGCTCTTCGCCATCAGCGTCATCAGCTCGCGCGGCTGCTGAAACGGCAGCGGCTGCA
The DNA here is from genome assembly GCA_036388835.1 of Thermoanaerobaculia bacterium. Classification (GTDB taxonomy): domain Bacteria; phylum Acidobacteriota; class Thermoanaerobaculia; order Gp7-AA8; family Gp7-AA8; genus QHVT01. The sequence continues at coordinate 3,883 of DASVRB010000595.1, forward strand.
GGAGGATCGCGCTGACGACGGAGAAGATGGCGGTGTTGGCGCCGAGCGCGAACGCGAGCGTGAGGATGGCGACGGCCGCGAAGCCGCGCGCCTTGGCCAGACCGCGCAACGCGAATCTGAGGTCCTGGAGAAGTGTGCTCATGCGTGAGTTTTTCCTCGGCTCACGATGCTGCTTCGTCGAGATCGAAGCCGCTCTGATGCAGCTTCACTTCAGCATCGCGCTCGCGCGTTTCTTCGACGATACGGCCATCGAAGAGATGGATCGCGCGATCCGCGTAACGCGTGAAGCGGGGGTCGTGCGTGACCATGCAGATCGTGGAGCCGCCGCGATGCAGTTCGCGCAGCAGGTCCATCACCGCTTCGCCGTTCTTCGAGTCGAGGTTTCCGGTCGGCTCGTCTGCGAGAAGAATGGCCGGCTCGCCGCCGAGGGCGCGCGCAACCGCCACGCGCTGCTGCTGACCGCCGGAGAGCTGCGCCGGAAAGTGGCGCATGCGGTGAGCCATCCCCACACGTTCGAGCGCTGCTTCGACACGACGTTTGCGATCGGCCGCACCGAGCTTGCGATAGGTGAGCGGCAACTCGACGTTCTCGGAGACAGTGAGATCACCGATCAGGTTGAACGCCTGAAAGATGAAGCCGATCTCTTTGTTGCGGATGCGCGCACGATCCGCAGCGCCGAGGGTCTCGATGGCCTGGCCATTGAGCCGATACGAGCCGGAGCTCGGCGTGTCGAGCAACCCGAGAATCGAGAGCAGCGTCGATTTGCCGCAACCCGAAGGCCCGGCGATCGACAAATACTCCCCTTTCTGCACTTCGAGATGCACGTTGGTCAGTGCATGCGTTTCGAGCTCGTCGGTGAAAAAGACTTTGCTCATGTTCTGGATCTGGATGAGTGATTCGGTGGGCATTGTTTTCCTCTAG
>DASVRB010000596.1:0-5367 GCA_036388835.1 Thermoanaerobaculia bacterium
CACGTCGGCGGGCTGAAGCCCGCCGCTCCACCTACCAATGCATCAGATTCGCTTCGTCCACATCGATCGTGTCGCGGTGATGGAAGAGCGAGATGAAGATGGCGAGCCCGACCGCGGCTTCTGCGGCGGCGACTGCCATGATGAAAAAGACGAAGATCAGGCCGTGCAGGTCGTGGAACTGACGGGCGTACGCGAGGAACGTGAGGTTCACCGCGTTGATCATCAGCTCGATGCACATGAAGATCGTGATGCCGTTCTTCCGCGTCAGCACACCCATGACGCCGATGGTGAAGAGGATCGCGCTGAGGATCAGGAACCAGTGAGTCGGGATCATCGTGCGTCCGCTCCTGAATGCGCCGAGGGCGCTTTGTCGAGCTCCGTGCCGATGCTGGCGCGGGTGCCGACCGCGCGGCCGCTGAGCATCAGCGCTCCGACGATCGCGGCCAGCAGAAGGATCGAGACCATCTCGAACGGGAAGACGTACGCCTCGAACATCCGCACGCCGATCGCGTGTGCGTCGGCGCGGAACGGTCCGCTCGGCGGCGGATTCACGAAGACCGCGTACTTGACGATGTAGTAGATCAGGCCGACGCCGAACGCGGCGCACGAGGTGTAGCCGAGGAACTGCTGCACCGGCCGTGTCGGCGGCTCTGCCGCGTGCTGCAGATTGAGCAGCATGATCACGAAGAGGAACAGCACCATGATCGCGCCGGCGTAGACGATCACCTGCAGCGCCGCGAGGAACGGCGCCTCGAGCAGCACGTACATCACGGCGAGCGCGAAGAACGACGCCACCAGCGACAGCGCGCCGACGACCGGGTTCCGGTGCAGCACGACCACCGCCGCGAAGATCACGGCGATCGCCGCGAACACGAAGAAGATGATGAATTCAGACATAGGTGTGTTGTCAGTTGTCCGTTGTCGGTTGTCTGTGAGTCTTCGCCCGGGCGACAAGGCGCAGACCACTGACAACCGATAACCGACAACGCTTCATCAGATCCAGCCCGCCGCGATGAAGGCGGCCACGATGACGATGTTGAGGATGGCGAGCGGCAGGAACATCTTCCAGCCGAGGCGCATCAGGATGTCGTACTTGAGTCGCGGAATCGTCCAGCGCACCCAGACGAAGACGAACATCAGGATGCCGACCTTGGTCATGAACGAGAGGAACGAGAGGAGGAAGCCGAGGAACGTCGCCGGCTCGGTGTAGTACGGAACGTCCCAGCCGCCGAGGTAGAGCGTCGTCACGACCGCCGCCATCGTCGCCATGGCCATGTACTCGGCCATGAAGAAGAGGGCGAACTTCATCGACGAATACTCCGTGTGGTAGCCGGCGACGAGCTCCGCTTCCGCTTCCGCAAAGTCGAACGGCAGGCGGTTCGTTTCGGCGAACGCCGAGACGACGAAGACGATGAAGCTGATCCACATCGCCGGCGAGAGAACGTTCCACGCCGGGATCTTCACGACGTCAAAGAGGACGTAGTAGTAGTTGGTCTGCTGCGCGACGACGTCGGTCAGCCGCAGCGAGCCGGCCACGAGCAGCACCGACACGGCCGCCAGCGTCAGCGACAGCTCGTACGAGATCATCTGCGCCGAGGCGCGGATCGCGCCGAACATCGAATACTTGTTGGCCGAAGACCATCCCGCGATCGTGATGCCGTAAACGCCGAGTGAGGCGAGGGCGAAGATCACCAGGATGCCGGCGCTGACGTCCGCGACGATCGGGTTGAACCAGCGGCCGCCTTCGAAGAGCGTGCGGCCGAACAGGTGCATCTCCGGGATCATGAACGCGCGGCCCCACGGCACGACCGCGATCGTGGTGAGGGCAGGAAAGAGACCGAACGTCGGCGCGAGCGTGTAGAGCCACTTGTGCGCCTGCGCCGGAATGATGTCTTCCTTCATGATGAACTTCAGCGCGTCGGCGAACGACTGCAGAAGTCCCATCGGGCCGACCCGGTTCGGGCCGGGACGGTCCTGAATCAGCGCGCTGCCGCGGCGCTCGATCCAGACCATGATCGGCGTGACGTTCAGCCAGAGGCCGAGGATGATCGCGATCTTGAGGATCGACAGCAGGACGTCGGTCAGATCGAACGGCATTACGCGCTCACTCCGCCGGCCACCGCATCCTCTTGCCTGAGCTGAGGCACGGCTGCACGAAGCGTTTCAAAGACGTCGAGCGCGTCGGCGCTCCTGAACTCGGGATCGTTCGGGAAGAGGCGCGCACCGATGCGGCGCAGCGACTCGAGATCGCTGGCGGCCTGTCCCTTCGGCGGGAAGGCCTGATGGATGCGCTGCACGCGTCCCTGCAGGTTGGTGAACGTCCCTTCTTTTTCGGGGTGAATCGCGCCGGGGATCAGCACGTCGGCGACTTCGGTGAGCGGATGGTTCGCATCCCACGAGCTGACGATGAGGAACTTCGCCTTGCGCAGGTTCTCGACGACGGCCGGATCTTTGGCCCGCTCGCTGAACTTTGCGTCGCAGATGAAGAGGATGTCGACGCCGTCGGCGCCGTTGGTCATGAGGTGCTCGATGTGCTGGTGGAGGACAGGCGATCCCGCCTGTCCGGTTCTCTGCTCGGATTGGGTCGAGGGGTCAGGCAGGATTGCCTGACCTCCACCGAGAATCGCCGAAACTCCGCGGTAGTTCGGTCCGGCCTGATCGCCAACCAGCCACTCCGTCCGCGCCTTCATCTTGATCGGGCCGATCGGATCGACCATCACGCCGATGTTCGCTTTCAGGCGATCGACGAAGAGCGTCCGTGCGACCCACGCCTCTTCGTTCGTCATCTGCGCGGAGGCGATGACGGAGATGTTCTTGGCGGTGCTGAACGCTTTTTCGATCGACTCCAGCGCCTCGTCCCAGGTGGAGATGGCGAGGTAGTCATCCTCGGTGCGCACTTTGGGGACGACCACGCGGTCGGTGTCGTACTGCTCGTACGAGAAGCGGCCGTAATCGCACAGCCAGTGATCGTTGACGTCGGGATTGACGCGCGGGCGGTAGCGGAACACCTGACCGTTGCGATGGCCGATGAACATGTTGCAGCCGACGTCGCAGCCGTTGCAGACCGATTCGGTGGAGTCGAGGTTCCAGACGCGCGACTCGAAACGGAACTCGCGCGGCGTGAGCGCGCCGGTGGGGCAGATGTCGGTCACGCACGCGCTCATCCAGTTGTCGAGCGGCGTTCCCGGAAACACGCCAACCTCGGTCGACGCGCCGCGGCGGAAGAACGCGAGCTCGCTCGTCCCGGTGATCTCCGCGGTGAAGCGGATGCAGCGCGTGCAGTGGATGCAGCGGTTCATGTTCTGGATCACGTGCGGCCCGATGGCCGTGCGATCCATGCCCGGATAGGTGCGTTTGAACTCGCCGTAGCGCGAGGTGACGGAGCCGTAGTTGAAGGAGTAATCCTGCAGCGGGCACTCGCCGGCCTTGTCGCAGATCGGGCAGTCGAGCGGATGGTTGATGAGCAGGAACTCCATCTGCCCCTTCCGCGCTTTGTCGACCTTGTCGTTCCAGACGGCGACCTTCATCCCGTCTTTCACGGGCGTGGCGCAGCCGGCCTGCAGTTTCGGCATCCCCTCGACTTCGACGAGACACATCCGGCACTGGCCGACGATGCTGAGGGAGGGGTGGTAGCAGAAGTGAGGAACGTGCACGTCCGCGGCCTTGGCGGCCTCGATGACGTTGATCCCGTCCTGTACTTCGACTTCAATTCCGTCGATGGTAACTTTAGCCATAAGGGTGCTTTTGCTGATGCGAATGTGGCGCCCGACGCGGGGGGCGAGGCTGCGGGGTGGCGAGCGATTTCACGGTCGAGTCCGTGAAATCTTTCACAAGGGCGGAGGATACTGATTGCCGCGTTGAGCGTCAACGCGAAACGATGAACACGGAACGCTGACCGATGATCGATGAAAGAATGCTCCCCCTCTTCGTCGTTCATCGTTGAGCGTTCATCGTTTATTGAAGGAAATCAGTTGAAAAAAGACATCGTCATTGCAGTGGTCGCGGCCGTCATCGTTCTCGCGGTCGCCTTCGGTCTCTCCCAGTTGCGCCCGAACGTTCCGGGCACTGCCTCGCAACCGCACAGCACCGGCCTCGGCGACCGGAAGCTCGGTCCGAATGAGAAGGTGGTCATGCGGGTGAACGGCGAGCCGGTCACCGACACCGAATTCGCCAGCTTCATCGCCGCCGTTCCGGCCGAACAGCGCGCGTTCTACACGTCGCCCGGCGGCCGCCGCGCCCTCGCCGACGAGATCGTTCGCATCAAGGTCCTCGAGCAGGAAGCGAAACGCCTCGGCGTGGCCGACGATCCGGAAGTGAAGCAGCGAATCGCCATGGCTCACACGCAGATCACCGCGGCCGGCGCGCTCGAGAAGCTCGCCGACGCGAAGCTCGACGAGAAGGTTCGCGCCGAATATGAGAAGGAGAAAGCGACCGCGGTCTCGCTGCGCCACATCCTCATCGCCTACGCCGGCGGCGCGGTTCCTCCGCGCGGCGGCAAGGAAGCGCCGTCGGAAGGGGCAGCCATGCAGCGCGCGCAGGCGATCGCGGCGAAGCTCCGCGGCGGCGCCGATTTCGCCCGCACCGCACAGGCGGAATCGGACGACGAGCAGTCGGGCGCGAATGGCGGCATGATCGGTCCGGCCCGTCCGGAAGCGCTGCCGCCCGACATCGCGGCGGTGGTCTCGAAGCTGAAGCCGGGCGAGATGAGCGACCCGGTGAAGACGCAGTTCGGCGTCCACATTTTCCGCGTGGAGCAGGCCTCGCTCGAGCAGCTCGATCCGATGATTCGCCAGCGCGTGCGCCAGCAGACGGCGGAGTCGGAAATCAAGCGTCTGCAGTCGGGCGCGAAGGTCGATCTCGACCCGCAGTTCTTCCCCGCCGCACCGACGCCGCCACAGGCTCCAAATCCACAGGGTTAGGCGTACACTTCCCGCCGACCCCACCATGAGCGAGCGGAAGATCCTGGTCGTTGAAGACAACGACATGAACATGCAGCTCGTCGAGTTTCTCCTCGAAGAAGGGGGCTACTCGATCATCAAGGCGACGAGCGGCGAAGAAGCGCTCGCGCTGACGCAGAACGGGGCAGGCGACACGCCCCCCGATCTGATCCTCATGGACATCCACCTTCCCGGCATGGACGGCCTCTCGGTCGTCCGTGCCATGAAGGCCGATTCCCGCACGGCCCGCATCCCCATCCTCGCCCTCACCGCCCACGCCATGCGCGGCGACAAAGACCGCTTCCTCGAAGCCGGCTGCGACGGCTATATCTCGAAGCCGATCGATGTGAAGACGTTCATCGCGTCGATCGAGCGGTATCTGCGCTGAGCGCGGACGACGACGAGTAGCGGACGAGAGAACGACGAGAGG
>DASVRB010000597.1:0-3680 GCA_036388835.1 Thermoanaerobaculia bacterium
GATGCTGATCTCGCGCGGGCGCTCGGTCGGCTTGTAGACGATGTCGAAGATCATGCGCGACACGAAGAACGCGGTGAACACCGACGCGCCGAGGCCGATCAGCAGGGTGACGGCGAAGCCCTTGATCGGGCCGGTTCCGAACTGGAAGAGGAACAGTGCCGAGATGATCGTGGTGAGGTGCGTGTCGATGATCGTCGCGAACGCGCGGGCGAAGCCCTGATCGATCGAGGCGCGAACGGTCTTCCCTTCGCGCAGCTCCTCACGGATACGCTCGAAGACGAGCACGTTCGAGTCGACGGCCATGCCGAGCGTCAGGATGATGCCGGCGATGCCGGGGAGGGTGAGGTTGGCCTTGAAGTAGGCCATCATCCCGAGCAGGATCACGAGGTTGAGCAACAGCGCGATGATGGCGTTGACGCCGGCGCCCTTGTAGTACGCGATGATCGCGATGACGAGGAGCGCGAAGCCGACCGCGCAGGCGAGGAAGCCCTGTCGGATGGAATCGCGACCGAGCGACGGACCGACCGTGCGCTCTTCGAGCGTGGTCAGCGAGGCGGGCAGCGCACCGCTGCGGAGGACCAGCGCGAGATCGCTCGCCTGCTCCTGGGTGAAGCTCCCTTCGATCACACCCTCGCCGTCGATCTGGCTGCGGATGTTCGGCGCCGAGACGACTTTGTTGTCGAGGACGATGGCCAGGCGGCGGTTGATGTTCGCACCGGTGAGCGCGCTGAACTTCGGCGCCCCTTCCGGCGTGAAGGAGAAGCCGATGACCGGCTCGCCCATCTGACCCTTCTGGACGCGTGCGTTCTTGAGATCGCGGCCGCTGACCGGAACGTTCTTGCGGACGGCGTAATACTCGACACCCGTGACGCGGCCGAGCTGGTCTTCGGCGTTGCCCGCGAGGATGTCGACTTCGCCGCGCATGTTCGGCGGCAGCGCGTCGTACACGCCCTGCTGCGTCGGCGCGGTCGCGCCTTCGACGATGCGGAACTGCAACTGAGCGGTGGTCTTGATGATGTCTTTGACGCGGGCCGGATCGTCGACGCCTGGGAGCTGAATCGAGATGCGATCCTCACCCTCGGGGACGATGATCGGCTCGGCAACACCGAGCGCGTCGACGCGGCGGCGGATCGCTTCGACCGCCTGATCGACCGTGTCGCTCGCCAGCGTCTGCACCGCCTGCGGCTTCATCACAAAGCGCATCGTGTTGCCGCTCGGCGTCGCGGTGAATGACGGGAGGAAGTCCTGCGCGATCCGCTCGTACGCCGCGCTGGAAGCGCCGGCCGGGAGCGTCGCGACGAACGCCGTGTCGGACTGGCGCACCGTCGTCGGCTGCGGGATGTTCTGCGACTGCGCCTGAGCGCGCAGCGAGTTCATCGCCTGGTCGACTTCGAGGCGGGTGGCCTCATTGACGTTGACGCGCATCACCAGCTGAATGCCGCCTTTGAGGTCGAGACCACGGCGGATCGGCTGGGGATTGTTCTTCGTCGGGATGATCGCGGCGGTGAAGATCACCAGGACCGCGAGAATCAACACGATTTTCCACAAGACGTTTCTGTTCAAGGCTTTCCTCCGGACCGGCCGGCACGGCCGGCTGCGTGAGTTGCCCGAGGCTGGGGCTCGAGTTCTCTCTGCTTAAGGGCTACTTGGTCGCCACTCCCTGAGACTCTGCCTCTCCGGCGACGAGGCCGGAGATCGCGCTACGGGAGACTTTCACCTTCACGTTTTCAGCGATCTTCAGGTAGACGGCTTCGGGCTCAACACCCTGAACCGTCCCGTAAATCCCGCCGGACGTAATCACGCGGTCGCCCTTTTTCAGCGCGCTCAGCATTTCCTGCTGATTCTTGCGCTGCTTGTTGGCGGGGCCGATGACCATGAAGTAAAAAACAAGGCCGATGGCGATGACCGGCAGAAAGTTCGCGATCGCGGCTGCGCCGCCACCCGTACTCTGAAACAGAGCTATCGCATTCATAGTCATATCGTTGATTTAGGCCGCCTCGCCGCGCGCGATCCGTGAGAGGAACGCTTCGCGGAAAGCCCCGAAAGAATTGGACGCGATAGCCTGCCGGATCGACCGCATCAAGTCAAGGTAAAACGAGAGGTTGTGGATGGTGTTGTAGACGGACGCGGCGATCTCGTCATTGATGTAGAGGTGGCGCAGATAGGCGCGCGAAACGGTCGTGCAGGTGACGCACGAACAGTTCGGATCGAGCGGCCGGTCGTCCGCCGCGAACTTCGCGGTCTTGATCGAGACCTTCCCCTGACTGGTGAAGAGCGTGCCGTTGCGCGCGTTCCGCGTCGGCATCACGCAGTCGAACATATCGATGCCGGCCGCGACGCCGTTCACGAGATCTTCCGGCGTTCCGACGCCCATCAGATAGCGCGGCCGATCGACGGGAAGCAGCGGCGCCGTGTGGTTGACGACCTCGAACATCTCTTCTTTCGGCTCGCCGACCGAGACGCCGCCGATCGCGACACCGTCAAAGCCCGAGCCATCGATTTCCATCGAGGCGATCTCTTCGACGCTGCGCTTGCGGAGGTCGAGGTGAATCCCCCCCTGCACGATGCCGAAGAGCGCCGAGGCGCCGGTCCGCGCCGCCAGGGAGCGTTTCGCCCAGCGGTGCGTCAGGTGCATCGACTTCTCGACCTCGGCGTGTGAGAGGCCGTACGCCGGACATTCGTCGAAAGCCATGGCGATGTCGACGCCCATGCGTGTCTGAATCTCGACCGATCCCTCGGGGCTGAGAAAGTACTTCGAGCCGTCGATGTGGCTCCGGAACTCGACCCCTTCCTCCCGGATCTTCCGGATCTTCGCGAGCGAAAAGAGCTGGAAGCCGCCTGAGTCGGTGAGGACCGCCCGGTCCCAACCCATGAATTTGTGCACGCCGCCGAGCTTCTCGACCAGGTCGACGCCGGGGCGGAGCATGAGGTGATAGGTGTTGTTGAGGATGATCTCGGGGCCGAGCTGCTGCAGTTGCGCGGTGGTCAGGCTCTTGACCGAGGCCAGCGTTCCGACCGGCATGAAGACCGGCGTCTGGATCGTGCCGTGCCGCGTCGTGACCTGACCGCGCCGGGCGGCGCCGTCGGTGTGCAGAAGGTTGAAGGTGATTCTGGAGGACATCTGGAAAGGGTTGTCGGTTGTCACACGGTTTCGCCCAGGCGCTCAGTCGCAGACGACGGACAACCGAGAACCGACAACACCACTACTGAATCTTCATCTGCTCGACGCGAACGTTCGACGGGAGCGCGAGGGCGAAGCGTGTGGCGGGGATCGGCTCGTTCACGCGGAGGTTGGTGAACTCGTAGCGGGTGATGTCACCGTCGCCTTCGACGTACTCGATCTTGCTGGTGAGGAACGACTTCTTGTCGATCCAGAGCTTGATGCGCTGCACGCGCTTGGCGACCGCCTTGTTCTTCGGGGTGAGGTCGAGGAGGTAGGTCGGCTTCGACTTCGAGTCGGTGAAGGTGAAGTCGAAGTAGCGCGCCAGCTCGTCGATCGCGCCGGTCGCCCCCATGTATTTGAAGATGCGGTCTTCGAACTTCTTGACGTCGATCTTCTCCGCCTTGGCGAGCTCGGGGTAGTAGGTGGTCAGGACGCCGTTGGCGATGACCATCTGCACCTTCTTCGGCGCCTGGTAGACCCAGAGGACGTTGCTGGGCCGCGAGAAGGTGAAGGTGCA
>DASVRB010000598.1:0-4107 GCA_036388835.1 Thermoanaerobaculia bacterium
CCCGAATGGCTCGAGCCGGTATGGGCGAGCGCCGACCCGCCGGCCGTGCTGTATCGCGTCGTGCAGGCGCGTTGACGCACGCGCGCGCCTTTCGTACCCTTCCGCGCCGTGACCATCCTTCGAAGCGCGATCGTCTTCACGCTTCTCTTCTCGCTCAAGATTCTGAGCCGCATCTTCTATCGCCACGACTGGGGCTGGGTCGGCACCATCCCGCCGAATCCGTGGAAAAAGCTCAGGCTCGTGGTCTTCCTCAATCACACCAGCCTCTTCGAGCCTGTTTTCCTCGGCGTGCCGCCGGCGAGCTTCATCTGGCGCCTCGCCGCGCACGGCGTCGTGCCGGCCGCCGATAAGACGACCGACCGGCCGCTGGTCGGGATGATCTTCAAGTTCATCGCGCACGAGGTCATCGCCATCACCCGACAACGCGACGACACCTGGTCGCAGGTGCTGAGCACGATCGAGCCCGACTCGATGGTGGCGATCGCACCGGAAGGACGGATGAAGCGGGCGAACGGGCTCGATCTGCACGGCAAACCGATGACCGTCCGCGGCGGCGTCGCCGACATCCTCCTGGCGATGAAAGAAGGACGGATGCTGCTCGCCTACAGCGGCGGCCTGCACCACGTGCAGATCCCCGGTCACGTTCCCAACGTCTTCAAGACCGTCCGCCTGCGCGTGGAAGTGCTGGAGATCGCCGACTACGTCAAAGAGATGCTCCAGGACGGCGGCGAGGAGCAGTTCAAGCGAAACGTGATCCGCGACCTGGAACGCCGCCGCGACCTGTACTGCCCGGAAGAGAAGCCCGCCGGCGCGATGTCCGCCGCGGTGTAGTGGAGCGGCGGGCTTCAGCCCGCCGGCAAAGAGAACCCGGCGGGCTAAAGCCCGCCGCTCCACTCAGAAGACCGTCGGTCCTGTGGAGCGGCGGCCGCTTCGGACGTCGTTTATTTCCCGTTCAACAACGCCTGAAACTCATCCGCCGCCATCGGCTTATTGAACAAAAACCCCTGGATGTAATCGCAGTCGTAGTCGAGCAGAAAATCGAGCTGCTCCTGATGTTCGACCTCTTCCGCGATCACCTCGAGTCCGAGCTCGTGCGCCAGTGACAGCAGCGCCTTCACGATCGCGCGGCAGCGTTTGTCGCTCGGCAGCGGCTTGATGAAACAGCCCGGCAGCTTGATGCCGTCGACCGGAAAGTGCTGCAGGTGCGTCAGCGCCGAATGGCCGCTGCCGAAATCGTCGAGCCACAGACTGATGCCGGTTTTCTTCAGCTCTTTCAGCACATCCATCGTCTGTTCCGGATCGTCGATGTAGCTGGTCTCCGTGATCTCGACGTTGATGCGCGACGTCTCGATGCCGCACGAGGTCACGAGCGCGCGCAGGCGCTCGAGCACGTTGCCTTCCTGGAACTCGCGAGGGGAGAGATTGACGTTCAGCCGCACGTCCGGATGTCCGGCTTGCCAGCGCGCGGCATCTCCGTACGACTTCTTGACCAGGATGTTGTCGAGGACGAAGAGCTCGGGTCCGCAGCTCTCCTCGGCGGTCTCGTGGATGATCGCGGCCTCGCGCAGCTCACCCGATTCCCGTCTCTGCCGCAGCAACGCCTCGGCGCCATAGATCGCGCGGGTGCGTGCGTCGTGAATCGGCTGATAAAAGAGGACGAGCTCCTCATGATCCTGAAGAGCGCGCTCGAGCGCGGCCTCCGCTACCTGATCGGGCATGACGCTCCCTACCGCAATAGTCATACCTCGGGGCGAACGCGAGCGTCCGCGTTACGAGCGGCGGAAGAACTGCCAGGTCGCCAGCATCGCGCCGAGGAGCGCGAGGATCACCAGGACCTTGTTCTCCTGGATCTGATTCCAGAACGACGCTTCCTGGCGCCGCTTCTCGATCATCTCCATTCGGTAGGCCTCGCGGCGCTTACCGGTCTCGCGAACCTCCTGCTCGAATTCGCGCAGCGGCCGCGGCGACTCGGGGGAGACCGCGACACCGCGCTGCGTATCGACGAGCACGGCGTTCGTGACGAGCGGATGGACGATGCGATCGCCACGATCGTTCTCGGCCACGCGATACGCCCCCTGGTCGAAATAGAGCACGGTCGGTCCGACGCGGGTGTTCTTCACGAAGACGACGTGCTCTTCACCGACCTCGAAACGGGGGATTCCGACGTACTCCTGCGCCACGTCGCCGACCACGCCGCCGGGGGTGACGATGGTGGTCTGGGTCGCGCCCGCGCCTTTGAGCGTCTTTTCGACCTGCAGGGTCGAGTAGGTGAGGATGCGCTTGTGCTCCGCATCCCAGCGCGAGTCCTGCGCCACGACTTTGCCGAGGACGATGGTCGCGGCGTTCTCGACCTTGTCGTCGAATTTCATGGCCTGCGAGATCGTCGCTTCGGCAACTACCGGCGCCAGCGCGAGTGCGGCGGCGAACGTGAGGGCGATGCGATGGTTATTTGAGGCCATTGTCATGATTCCTTAGCAATCGATACGCCACCACGACGGGCTACAATCCGCGGTCATGCACAAGACGTTTGCGCTCTGCGTTGTATTTCTTATTTCGATGAATCTTGCCGCGGCGCCGACGGAATCGCAAAAGCTCCACAAGCTGATCGAGGACGAATGGCAGTGGCAGCTTCGCGATAATCCGGAAAGCGCGACCTCCCTCGGCGACCGCCGTTATGACGCGCTGCTGACCGACCGCTCCGCGGCCGCGTTCGCCAAACGGCGCGAGCACAATCGCGCAACGCTCAAAGCGGCGCAGGCGGTCGACCGCGCGAAATTGAGTGCGGACGACAAGCTCAACTACGACCTCTTCCTTCTGCAGGCGAAGTCAGCGGTGGAAGGCGATCGGTTCCCGAACGAGCTCGCCAGCATCAATCAGATGGGCGGCCTCTACAGTCTGGTAGGCGAGCTCGCCCAGCAGATTCCGCGCGATACGGTCAAGGATTACGACAATTTCCTGGCGCGTCTCCGCGCTTATCCGAAAACGGTCGACGACACGATTGCGCTGCTGCGGCAGGGATTGGCCACCGGCGTCACGCCGCCGCGAGTCATTCTTCGCGACGTGCACGAGCTGATTGCAAATCAGATCGTCGACGATCCGACGAAAAACCCGGTGTACGAGATCGCGTTCGCGAATTTCCGCTCCAACATTCCGGCCGCCGAACAGACGCGCTTGCGCAATGAAGCACAGACCGCGCTGCGCAATGACGTGCTGCCGGCAATGCGCAAGCTCCACAAATTCTGGACCGAGGAGTACTACCCGAAGACGCGCGAGACCATTGCGTGGACTGCCGTGCCGCAGGGGAAGGAGTGGTACGCGTTCAATGTGCGTCAGCAGACCACGACCGACCTCTCGCCTGATGAAATTCACGACATCGGGTTGTCCGAGGTCAAGCGAATTCGGGGAGAGATGGAGAAAATCAAGAGCGGCACCGGATTTACCGGCACCCTCGAAGAATTCTTCACCTTCCTGCGCACCGATCCCCGTTTCTTCTACAACACGCGCGAAGAGCTGCTGGTCGCATATCGCGACATCTCCAAGCGCGTCGATCCCGAGCTCACCCGCCTGTTCGGAGTGCTTCCGCGCCTGCCGTATGGCGTCGTTCCGATCCCCGCGTACAGTGAAAAAACCAATACCACCGCGTATTACTACGGCGGCTCGCCGGAAGCGCATCGCCCCGGCTATTACTTCGTCAATCTCTATGACGTGAAATCGCGGCCGAAATGGGAAATGGAAGCGCTGTCGCTGCATGAGGCAGTGCCCGGCCACCATCTGCAGATCGCACTGGCGCAGGAGCTGGAAGGGCTGCCCGCGTTCCGCCGCCACGGCGGCTTTACCGCATACACGGAAGGGTGGGGACTGTACGCCGAATCGCTCGGGCCGGAGCTGGGGATGTACACCGATCCGTATTCGGCATTTGGCCAGCTCACATACCAGATGTGGCGTGCCGTCCGCCTCGTCGTCGACACCGGAATGCACGCGAAAGGGTGGACGCGCCAGCAGGCCATCGACTATTTCGTCGCCAATTCGAGCAAATCGCTGCTCGACATCGAAGTTGAGATCGACCGCTACCTCGCCTGGCCCGGTCAGGCCCTCGCATACAAAATC
>DASVRB010000599.1:0-3544 GCA_036388835.1 Thermoanaerobaculia bacterium
CGTACGTCGCCTGGAACTCTTCGCGGAAAAAGTCGTTCTGGTCGAACTGGTAGTAGCTGCCGACGGCGCCGCCACCGGTCCGCGTGCCGTTCTGGTCATATCCGTACTGCTGGATGTACGGAGCGATGAACTGGTTGTACGCCGCCGACGCGAGCGGATCGGGCGCCGGTACGCTGAAGTAGCCGAGGTTCTGGAGGTTCGTCAGATCGAGCTTCGTGCCGAGCGCGGTCGAGATCTGAACGTTGTTGAGCGGATTGTTCGGCACACCGGTGGTGGTGTTCGCGAAATCGGTCCAGCGCGCCGTTGCGAAGCTGCGGCTGTTGATGACCCACGAGCCTTCGAAGATCGCGATCTCGAGACCGGCTTCGTTACCGGCGGCGGCCGTACCGGCCTCGCGCGGGCCGACGCTCGCCGCGAGCTCGGTGCGATCGGAGTCGCGGTAGCTGCCGTTGAGCAGCAGCGACGCGAGCGGCGTGTACGTCAGCTTTCCGAAGTACTCGTTGCGGGTGTCTTCGTAGTCCGGAACCGGACCGTAGGCATTTGCGCTCGACTCGTCGGCGATCGTCGGGCGGTAGTACGAACCGTAGAAGAAGAGGCGCTCACGCCAGAGCGGGCCACCAATGTTGGCGGTCGTCCAGGCGCGGTCGCGATCGTACGTGGCGAGGCTACCGGTCGTGACGTCCGAGGTCAGCGCGTCGTTCTGGATCTGATGGCTGACCATGCCGTTGAACTCGGACGTGCCCGACTTCGACACGGAGTCGAAGAGGAAGCCGCCCGCGCGGTTGAAGTCCTGCGCTTTCGCGCCGCCCTTGATGATCGAGATCTGCTCGATGTCGTGCGCGGCAGCTTCCGACGCGAGCGTGCCGAACAGCGGCAGCGTGACGTTGACGCCGTCGAACTTGTAGACGTTGTCCTGGCCGCTGCCGCCGGCGCTCGGGCCGCGCACCAGCTCTTCGGTGTACGCAACCGCCGGCGCGAGCTTGATCAGGTCGCGGTAGTTCTGGCCGACAGGCAGTTCGTTGATCATGTCTTCCGAGACGGTCGAACGAACCTCGGTCGAGTCGGAGTCGACGAGCGTCGCATCGGCCGTGACGGTGATGCTTTCCGACACACCGGCGACGCCGAGGGCGACGTCAGTGTCGGCGTCCTGATTCAGGAGAACCTGGACGGTGCGGGTCGCCGTATCCATCCCGGCGAGACCATAGGTGATGGTGTAGCGGCCGACCGGAAGCAGCGGCAGGCGGTACTCGCCCGTCTCTGACGTCACGGTGACACGCGGCTGCGGGAGGACGGTGGAGCGCGCTTCGACAGTGACGCCAGGGAGTGCCGACCCGTCGGTCGCCGTCACACGTCCGCTGACTGAACCTGTCTGCTGCGCGAATGCAACTGGTGCTGCTACTGCCAGAAGCAACATCAAAATAAGAATTCTCGACAACCGAATACCGGGCATGAAACCTCCTCGACTTTCTGCAGAGAACAGACTGGCGCGTATGGTAATGAAGGTTCGCGGGTTTGCGAATCCTTTTCGCCGCATTTACGGCATAAGTGCAGCGAATTAGCCGAGAGGCCATTCGAGCTCGCCAAGGAAGCGCTCGTCTTCCCGCCAGCCCTGGTGCACGGCGACGTGAAGGTCGAGGAACACTTTCACGCCGAGGATCGATTCGAGCTCCATCCGCGCCTCGGTGCCGATGCGCCGGATCATCGAGCCTTGTTTGCCGACCACAATCCCCTTCTGCGAATCGCGCTCGACGAAGATCGTCGCCCAGATGCTGATCATGCCGCTGGTCTCGTCTTCCTCGAAGCGCTCGACGTTGACGGCGGTCGTGTACGGCAGCTCTTCCGAGGTGTGAATCAGCACCTTCTCCCGGACGATCTCGGCGGCCAGGAAGCGCTCCGGCTGCGTCGTGTAATCCTCGGTCGGATAGCGCGCCGGCCCCTCTTCCACGTTCTTGAAGAGAAGCGTCTTCAGCTCCTCCACGCCGTCGCCCGTCGACGCCGAGATCGGCACCAGCTCATCGAACAAACCGAAGCCGTGGTACTGCTGAAGAAGCGGCAGCAGCTTCTGTTTTTTGAGGAGATCGATCTTGTTGAGCAGCGCGAAGATCTTCGCGTCCGGATTCGCTTCTTTCTCGGCGCGCAGCATGTCGAGCACGTACTGATCGCCGCGGCCAAACTCCTCGCTCGCATCGACGATCAGCGCCACGACGTCGGCTTCGGTGAGCGACGAGCGGACGTGATCCATCATCCGGACGTTCAGCCGGTGCAGCGGTTTGTGCACGCCCGGCGTGTCGAGAAACGCGATCTGCCCGCGCGGATCGTTGAGGATGCCGACGATCCGGTTGCGCGTCGTCTGCGGCTTGTTCGAGACGATCGACACCTTCTGCCCGAGGACGCGATTCAGCAGCGTCGACTTGCCCGCGTTCGGACGCCCGACGATGGCGACGACGCCGAAGCGGTTGGCGAGTGGTTCCTCGGGGGTTTCGAGATCGGACATGGCGTGTGGTTCGCGGGCCGAATTGAAAATTGAAAATTGAAAATTGAAAGATCGGAATCGCGATCACGTCGGTTGCGCACCGCGTTCCGCTTTTTCAATTTTCCATTTTCAATTTTCAATTCGAATCAGTCCCGCTCCTCCTCTTCGGACGCGTCCCAGTTCGGATCCTTGCGGAGTTTGACGCGGTAGATGCGGCGGCGGTCGGCGCGATCGACTTCGAAGAGCCAGCCGTTTTTTGCGACGACGGTGCCGACGGCGGGGACGCGGCCGAGGGTCGTGAAAATGAGGCCGGCCACGGTCTCGTAATCTTCGCCGGTCAGGTCGGCGTCGAGGCGCTCTTCGAGCATTTCCACGCGCAGGATTCCGGTGACGAGCCAGGTGCCGTCGCCGACTTCGACGATGGTCGCTTCTTCATCCTCGTGCTCGTCCGCAATCTCGCCGACGATCTCTTCGATGATGTCCTCGGTGGTGATGATGCCGGCGGTGCCGCCGTACTCGTCGACGACGACGGCGATCTGCAGATGCTCGGTCTGAAACTCGCGCAGCAGCTCCGACACTTTTTTCGTCTGCGACACAACGTACGGCGGGCGCGCCATCGCCGCGACGGTGCGCTCTTCGTTCTTCAGCATCGTCTCGAAGAGATCTTTGATGTGCACGACGCCGGTGATCTGGTCGATGCTCTGTTCGTAGATCGGGATGCGCGCATACTTTGATTCGCTGAAAAGCTTCGCGAGCTCGTCGATCGGACGCCGCGCGTCGAACGCGTGCACGTCGATGCGTGGGGTCATGATCTCGTGCGCCAGGCGGTCGCCAAAGTCGACGATCGACTGCAGCATCCGCCCTTCCGAGGCCTCGATGATTCCTTCTTCTTCACCGACGTCGATGTACGCCTGCACCTGTTCGTCGGTGACCTCTTCTTCCTCGTCGTCGTCTTCCTGGTTCCGATCGAGGCGCTCGAGCAGCTTGCGCAGCGGGAAGAGCAGCGGCCAGAAGAGGTAGTAAATGAAGCGCGAGAACGGCAGCAGCGCACGCAGCACGACTTCGCCGTTG
>DASVRB010000600.1:0-5862 GCA_036388835.1 Thermoanaerobaculia bacterium
GGTCATCAAGCGCTACATTCGTTTCACCGCGACGCTGGCCGGCTTCGCGCGCGACCGTGCGCTCGAGTCGACGCGCGCGTTCGGCGATCAGGTGATCGAGCCGACCATCGAGCTGCTCGCCGATCCCGATGAAGAGCTGCGCGCGGCGGCGGTTGCGGTCGCGCATGCATTCGAAGATCCGCGCCTCGTGCCGGCCACGATCACGCTGCTCAAAGATCCCGATTGGTGGATTCGCATCGCCGCGGCGGAGACGCTCGGACGTGCGAAAGATCCGCGCGCCGTCGAGCCGCTCGTGGCGGCACTCGCAGACAACGACGTGAAGTGGGCGGCCGTCGAAGCGCTCGGTCAGATTGCCGATCCGCGCGCGCTCAACGCGCTCGGCCGGATGCTCGGCGATCCGCAGCCGAACGTCCGCATCGAAGTGATGCAGGCGCTGCGCAGCTACAACCATCCGCAGGTGCTGCAGGCGCTGACGCAGATCGCCACGCACGACGCCGATCGCAACGTGCGCATGCGCGCGATCGACATCATCGAAGAGCTGTCGAAGCGCAACAACAGTGGCGCCGACGTCGCCGCAATTCGCAATGAGGCGCTGGCCGTACGCGGGCAGCAGGGCGAGCCAAAACTGCACGCGTTCCTGATCTCGACGCGCAACAGCGGCGGCTCGGACTTTCACCTCTCGGTCGGGCAGCCGCCGATCGTGCGCATGTCGGCCGATTTGCTGCGCGCGCAGGGCGAGCCGTTCACGCCCGAGCAGACCGAGGCGATGGTGCGGGAGATTTTGACCCCGGCGCAGTGGTCGACGCTCACGAGTCAGCAGCAGCTCGACTTCTGCCACTTCATCCCGCAGGCGGGGCGCTATCGCGCGAACGTCTTCATCGATCAGCGCGGCTTCAACGCGGTCTTTCGCGTGATCCCGGAAAAGCCGCCGACGATGCTCGACCTCGGCATGCCGCCGCAGCTCGCGGAGATCGCCGACTTTCATCAGGGACTGGTGCTGGTCTGCGGTCCGTCCGGCTCCGGCAAATCGACCACGCTCGCGGCGCTCGTGAATCTCTTCAACGAAACGCGCAGCGATCACGTGCTGACGATGGAAGACCCGGTCGAGTTCGTCCATCCATTCAAGAACTGCCTCATCAATCAACGCGAAGTGGGGACGCACACCGGCTCGTTCGCACGCGCGCTGCGTGCAGCGCTGCGCGAAGATCCGGACGTGATCGTCATCGGCGAGCTGCGTGACAACGAGAGCGTCGGCCTCGCGCTCACGGCCGCGGAGACGGGCCACATCGTCCTCGGCACGCTGAACTCGACGAGCGCGCCGAAAGCGATCGATCGCCTCATCTCGAGTTTCCCGATCGATCAGCAGCCGCAGATCCGCGCGTCGCTTTCTGAATCACTGAAGTACGTCATCGCGCAACGCCTGCTGCCGGCGAAAGAAGGGCGGCGCCAGGTGGCCTGCTTCGAGATCCTGAAGGGGACGAGCAACATCGCGAACATGATCCGCGACGAGAAGACGTACCAGATCCATTCCGCCATGCAGATCGGCCGCTCCCTCGGCATGCAGACGCTCGACGAAGCGCTGCGCGATCTGCTCAAGCGCGATCAGATCAGCGGCGAGACCGCGTACATGGCGGCGATGAAGAAGGAAGACTTCGAGTCGTTCGTCTCTCCCGAATTCCTGCGCTCGACGACCGGAGTGTGAACGTGAACAAGATCGATCGTTTTCTTCGCCTGATGAACGAGCGCGGCGCGTCGGACTTTCACCTCACGGTCGGGCGTCCGCCGATGGTGCGCGCGGCCGGCTCGATGGAGACGATTCGCTATCGCGTGCTCACCGAGCGCGATTTCGCGGAGCTGCTCGAGCCGATCACGGCGCCTGCGCTCTGGAAGTCGTTCATCGAAAGCGGCGACATCGATTTTTCGTACGAGATCCCGGGACGCTCGCGCTATCGCGTGAATCTCTTCCGCCAGCAGCGCGGCGCGGGGGCGGTGTTCCGCGTGATCCCGACCAAGATCATGACGATCGAGCAGCTCGGCCTGCCGGATCAGGTGCGCCGGCTCGCCGCGATGCGCAGCGGCCTGGTGCTGGTGACGGGACCGACCGGCTCGGGCAAATCGACGACGCTGGCGGCGATCATCGATCTGATCAACGAGACGCGCAGCCTGCACGTGATCACGATCGAAGACCCGATCGAGTTCGTACACCCGAACAAGAAGTGCCTCATTCATCAGCGCGAGATCGGCACGCACGCGAAGAGTTTCGCGGAAGCGCTGAAGGCGGCGGGACGCGAAGATCCCGACCTGATTCTGGTCGGCGAGATGCGCGACCTCGACACGATCTCGATGGCGCTGTCGGCCGCGGAGCGCGGCACGCTGGTGTTCGGCACGCTGCACACGAACAACGCCGCGAAAACGATGGACCGCATCATCAGTGTCTTCCCGGCGGCGGAGCAGGAAGGGATCCGGAACGTCCTCGGCGAAACGATCCGCGCGGTTCTCGCACAACAGCTCCTCCCGCAAGTCGGCGGCGGCCGCGTCGCCGCCCTCGAGATCCTCTTCAGCTCACCCGCGATCGGCAACATGATCCGCGAAGGAAAAACACCGCAGATCACCTCCGCGATCCAGACCGGCATGCGCGACGGAATGGTGGACATGGACACTTCCATCCGACGCCTCTACGAAGCCAAACGCATCACCGCCCGCGCCGCGTTCGACAAGGCGATTGATAAGGAGCAGTTCAAGGATCTGGAAGGAGGGCACTAGGTTTCTGGTGCCCTCGGTGCCTCGGTTCCTCGGTGCCTCGGGTTCCTCGGAGTTCCTCGGAGTTCCTCGGAGTGAGGAACCGCGCTTGCGGTGCCCGCCCTTCGTGTCATTCCGCGCGTCAGCGCGGAATCCCCTGCAGAAAAGCAGCGGCGTCGCGCGTCGGCAGGGGATCCCGCGCTGACGCGCGGGATGACACATCAGAGCGCACCCCGCGATCCGCCGAGCCACTCCGAGGAACTCCGAGGAACCCGAGGAACTCCGAGGAACCGAGGAACCGAGGAACCGCCTCCCCGCGGAACCCGATATCCTCCCCCCATGTCGACCCCCACTCCTGGCCAACGCCCTTCCGAAGAAATGCTCGTCAACGTGCCGCGGCTGGTTGCGGCTTATTACGCGGAGCGGCCCGATCCCGATATTCGCGATCAGCGGGTGGCGTTTGGGACCTCGGGGCATCGTGGGTCGGCGTTGAATGTCGCGTTCAACGAGCTGCACATTCTGGCGACGACGCAGGCGATTTGTGATTACCGGAAAGGGGAGCGCATCGATGGGCCGCTGTTCCTTGGCATCGACACGCATGCGTTGTCCGAGCCGGCGTTCGTGTCGGCGATGGAAGTGCTCGCGGCGAACGGCGTCGAGGTGATGATCGATGCGAATCGCGGCTACACGCCGACGCCGGTCGTGTCGCACGCCATCCTCACGTACAACCGCGGACGTGAGAGCGCGCTTGCGGACGGCATCGTCGTGACGCCGTCGCACAACCCGCCGGAGGATGGTGGATTCAAATACAACCCGCCGCATGGTGGACCTTCCGGAACCGCCGCGACGAAAGCGATCGAACAGGCCGCGAATGAATTGATGGCCGATCCGTCGCGCATCAAGCGCGTCACGTTTGCGAAAGCGCTGAGCGCGTCGACGACGCACAAGCACGACTACATCGCCGCGTACACCGCCGACCTCGGCGCGGTGGTCGATCTCGACGCGGTGCGCGGCGCGGGAGTGAAGATCGGCGTCGATCCGCTCGGCGGCGCAGGCGTCGCGTACTGGAGCGTCATTCGCGAGCGCTACGGCCTCGACATCGACATCGTGAATCCGAACGTCGATCCGACCTTTCGCTTCATGACGCTCGACTGGGACGGCAAGATCCGGATGGACTGTTCGTCGCCGCATGCGATGGCCGGACTGATCGCGCTGCGCGACAAATTCGACGTCGCGTTCGGCAACGACACCGACAACGATCGCCACGGCATCGTCACGCGCAGCGCGGGCCTGCTAAATCCAAATCACTATCTAGCGGTGGCCATCGACTACCTCTTCACGAATCGTCCGCGGTGGCACGCCGAGGCGGCGATCGGTAAGACGGTTGTGAGCAGCTCGCTCATCGATCGCGTGGCCGCGCACCTCGGGCGCAGGCTGTACGAGGTGCCGGTCGGCTTCAAATGGTTCGTCGACGGACTGCTCGCCGGCACGCTCGGTTTCGGCGGCGAGGAGAGCGCGGGGGCGTCGTTCCTGCGGCGCGACGGCAGCGTCTGGACGACCGACAAGGACGGCATCATCATGGGCCTCCTCGCCGCGGAGATGACGGCGCGTAGCGGACGCGATCCAGGCGAGCTCTATCAGCAGCTCGCGTCGCAACACGGCGCACCGTTTTACGCGCGCACGGATGCAGCCGCGACTCCGGAACAGAAAGCGCTCCTGGGCAAGCTCGCGCCGTCGCAGGTGACGGCGAAAGAGCTGGCCGGCGATCCGATCGACGCGATCCTCACGAACGCTCCCGGCGACGGCAACGCCATCGGCGGCCTCAAAGTGACGACGCGCAACGGCTGGTTCGCCGCGCGCCCCTCCGGCACGGAGAACATCTACAAGATCTACGCGGAGAGCTTCGTCAGCGAAGCGCATCTGCGCGCGATTCAAGGGGAAGCGCAGCAGGTGGTTTCGGGCGCGCTGCGCGCGGGCGCTGCGGGGTGAGTCTATTCGCCGTTGTAGTGGAGCGGCGGGCTTCAGCCCGCCGAACATTGAATAGGTCGGCGGGCTAAAGCCCGCCGCTCCACAGGAACGAACGACACATGGGAATTACTGCCGAAGCTCGCGGCCCGAAATCACCCCATCGCGATTCTGGTCGTGGTTACGAAACGACGTGTCGTTGCCGCGCCATTCGCGGCGGGTGATCACACCGTCGCGATTGCGGTCGAGACCACGGAAGCGGCTCGACTGCTGATTCTGATTCGTGGTGCCGTAACGATCGGCTTCCGACAGGACGCCGTCGCGGTTGCGGTCGAGGCGTTCGAACGTCGCCAGGTCGCCGCGCCATTCGGAGCGGGCGATCAGGCCGTCGCGGTTGCGGTCGAGATTTCGGTACTGATCGGCGAGCTGCCGTCCTTCGCCCGAACGTGCATACGCCCGCGCCTCGGCCTGCGACAGGAGTCCGTCGCGATTCGCATCGAGGCGATTGAAGAGCGTCGCATCCGCCGGGAACTCGCTGCGCGAGATCGCGCCGTCACGGTTCGTGTCGAACTCCGCCCAGCCCTGGTTGAAGCGGCTGTCGTCGTCGTCGTTCTCGTAACGCTGAGACTGCTCGTGCTTGTCCTTGTTCTTCTTCTGCTTCTGCTTGCCGCGTCCGTCCTTCGCCAGCGCATCCGAGGCCGTGGCGACGAAGAGCGTGAGCGCGGCTGCGGTGAGAGACTTTTTGAGATTCATGACTGATCCTCCGGGCCTGCTCCATTGCGGGGCGGGTGCCATCGCCTTGCTCCTGAAAACAAACGACTTAGCGGCGCAAGGGGAGGCGCGGCGTCCCTGCCGGAGGTCACTGTTCGCTCGTCAAGGTCACAATAACTCTTGCCCGGTTTGCCATTTTCGCGTACCTTTTATGACTGCCTGACGGGTCAGGCACGGTCCATCACCACAATCAAGCGCGTAATCGTCCGTCCGATCGTCCAATCGGAAAGGGGAGACCCAACGTGAATAGCTGCTCGTCGTCCGCGAACGCGGTCCGCAATCGCTCCATCTCCATCATCGTGGGGTTGGTCGCGCTCGCCTTTACTTCCGTTGCTCAGGCCGCGGCGCCGCCCTACTGGAGCGGCGGCAGCGGACCGGCCGTCAAGT
>DASVRB010000601.1:0-3683 GCA_036388835.1 Thermoanaerobaculia bacterium
CGCGTCCCGTCACGCGCATCCCGAATGCCGATCCTTCCGTGGTCGGGATCATCTCGCTGCGCGGCACGATCGTGACGCTGGTCGACGTGCGGCGGAAGCTCCGTCATCCCGCGGCAGGGGAGCCCGACGCGGAGACGCGCATCGTGGTGATCGACTTCCATCACGAGATGGTCGGCTTCCTCGTCGACCGCGTGCTGCGCGTCGTGAAGACCACTCCCGGCGCGATCGAGCCGCACCCGGTCGCTCACGCCGCGGAGCTCGACGACTCGGTTCGTGGGGTCTTCCTCACAGGAGGCGCGTTGACGATCCTGCTCGATCTGGACAAACTGCTCGACCACAGCGCGCTCGCGGCCACAACGGCGTGACTCGGAACTTCTGACCAATGGACCTGACCTGTAAAAAGTGCGGCTCGACGTTTCGCGCCGCAATCTCTCTCCCTCTCATCGCCGCCGTGCGCCTCGCCTGCCCGCGCTGCCAGTACCAGATGGTGCTGAAGCCGAAGACGCAGAGCGGCATGCATCCGGTGCCGGAGCCCGACTCGACGCCGGAGCCGCCGACGCGCATGCCGCGCCGCCGCCTCGCAGCGGTGGCCGATGAGCCGCGCCCGTTCCGCGCCTTCCTCGGCGAGCAGCTTCGCCGCCTCGGATTCGAGGTCGCGTTCTTCGATACCGGCGATCCGACGCTCGAGTTCGCACGCCGCATGCGCGCCGATCTCGTGATCGTGAACGTCTATCTGAAAGGGAAGCTCGGCGTCGAAGTGACCGAGGAGATCAAGGCCGATCCGGCGCTCGAAGCGACGCGCGTAATCCTCATCGGCGCGTTGTTCCGCGCGAACCGTTTCCGCGCGAATCCGACCAACCTCTACGGCGCCGACGAATACATCGAAGAGCAGATTCCGGAGAAAGAGTTCCGCCAGATCATCCGCAAGCTCTTCCCCGAGATCGGCCAGACCAGCGAGATCCTCGTCGAGCCGCGCGAGTACGACGAAGCGCGCCGCCTCGCGCGTCTCATCCTCTCCGACATCATCATTTACCACGTCGCCAAGGTGGAGCAGGGCATTCGCGACAACACGTTCTTCGAGGTCCTCAAACCGGAGATCGAAGAAGGGCGCGCCTACTACGAATCGCGCGTTCCGCTGCGCGTGCGGCAGGACAGTGAGATCTTCCTCGAGACGCTGCAGCAGTTCGTCGACATGAAACGTGAAGAGCTCGCGCGCCTGAAGACAGGAACGGAATGACTGCCGATCCGCACATCATCGATCAGGCCCGCTCCGCCGATCCCGACGCGCGGCAGAAGGCGGCGTCGCTGGTCGCGCAATCGACGGACGAGCGCAATCTGCCGCTCATGTTCGAGCTCCTCGGCGACAAGGACTGGCGCGTGCGCAAAACCGTCGTCGACGGCTTCGTGCGCGATGCGCGTCCCGACATCATCGAAGGACTGATCGACGCGCTCGCCGATCCCGAAAACGCCGGCAAACGCAATTCCGCAACCGAGGCGCTGATCAGGATCGGAGATGCCGCCATTCAGCCGATCGTCGATCGGTTGCGCCGCGAAGAAGACATCGACGTGCGGCTCTCGCTCGTCAATCTCATCGGCGATCTGCGCAGCACCGAAGGCTTCGAGATGCTGATTCAGCTCATCGATGGTGAGGCCGACATCAACGTCGCTTCTTCCATCGTCTCGTCGCTCGGAAAGTATCGCGACGCGAGCGCGCTGCCGCACCTGATGCGCGCGCTGCGTACGCGCGACGATCTCTGGCTGAAATTTCACGTGGTCGAGGCGCTCGGCGAGATCGGCGACCGCGCCGCGTTGCCGGCCATCCTGCCGCTGTACGCGGAGAAATCGCTGCGCAAGCCGGTGCTCGAATCAGTCGGCAAAATCGCGGACGTCGGCACGGTGAACTTCCTTCTGCGCATCATTGCGGACGAAGAGAAGCTGAACCTGACCGCGCTGCGTGCGCTCGTGCGCATCGCCGAGGCGCCGAAGCCGCGCATCGTCGAACAGGCCGAGCGGCAGCTCATTCAGGCACGTTTCCGCGAATCGTTTCCGCGCGAAAAAATCGCGCCGCTCATCGAGCATTTGCACTCGACGCCGAAGCGCGAGGTTAAGGCGTTCATCCTCAAGTTTCTCGGCTGGTCGGGCGACGATCGTGCGCTGCCGGTGCTGATCGCGAATCTCGCGCAGCCCGACACCTCCGAAGTCGCGGCGCAGGCGCTGATCGACTTCGGCGCCCCCGCGGTCCCGTCGATTTTGTCGACGCTGCAGAACGAAGAAGAGGACGAGATCATCGCGCTGCTGCTGCGCGTCGCGAACGTCATCGGCGGACGCGAGATCATCCCGAGCATCCTCCCGTTCCTCGACCACGACAATCCGATGATCCGCCGCCTGGCCATCGAAACGCTCGGCGAGATCCCCGATCCCGCGTCGATGGATTACCTCCTCGCGAAGCTCGACGACGACGACATCGCCTCGCAGCAGGCCGCGGTGAACTCGATCTCCGGGCTCGTCTCGACGTTCAGCGAAGTGCAGAACGACGTGCTCGCGAAAATCCGCCGTCTGCTGCAGTCGAAGTCGACGCCGATCAAGCTCAACTCGCTCTCGGTCTACGTGAACATTCAGGGCGAGGGGTACCACGACGAATTGCTGCTCGCGTCGAAAGACAGCGATCCGGTCATCCGGCAGAAAGCGGTGTCTCTCATGGGCAAGTTCGGCGAGGAGCGGTTCGCCGACCAGCTCGTGCTCTCGCTCACCGACGAATCGACGGCGGTGCGGCTCTCCGCGATCAATGCCATCGTGCGGCATCGTCCGGAGACCGGACTCGATCCACTCATCAGCTCACTCGACGATCAGGACATCTGGATTCGCACCGCGGCGGCGCAGGCGCTCGGTGAATATCGCCATCCGGCCGCGATCGAGCCGCTGCTGCGGCATCTGATGCACGACCCACCGCCGGTGCGGATCGCGGTGATCGAGGCGCTCGGCAAGTCGGAAGACGCAGCGGTCAAGGACGTGCTGTTCGAGTGTCTCGCGGAGCCCGATCCGGAGATCCAGCGTGCGGCGATGCTCGCCCTCGCGCGCATTCCGGGCGAGGACGTTTTCGAACGTCTGATCACCACGCTGCAGCACAGCGACTGGCGTTTGCGCGCCGCCGCCGCTACGGCCCTCGGCGCGCGCGGCGATCGCGCGGCATTGCCCGCGCTGCATCGCGCGCTCGACGACCCGGACACCTACGTGCAGCAGTCGGCGATCCATTCGCTCGACAAAGTTGCAGACCGCACTTCGTTCCCGTACCTCTTCAAGGCGCTCGAAAACGCCGCGATTCTCGATGACGTTTCCGAGGTGCTGATCAAACATCGCGATCTCTTCCGCGACGAGCTCGAGGCCGCGTGGCGCACCGCCGACAGCAGAAGGGAAGTCGTAATCGCAGCGATGCTGCAGGCGATGAAACGCAGCGACTAATGTCGACCTTCAATTTCTCGTTGAACCACCACCTGGAGCTGCCGGACGACGTTTTCCGGCTGCTGCGGGACCAGATCTACAAAAGGTCCGGCATGTGGTTCAGCGACTCGTCGAAGTACCTCCTGCAGAAGCGGCTCTCGCCGCGCGCGCGGGAGCTGAACTTCGACTCGTTCCAGAAGTACTTTTACTTCCTGCAGTACGACCCCCGCGCCGACGCGGAGTTC
>DASVRB010000602.1:0-3289 GCA_036388835.1 Thermoanaerobaculia bacterium
CACCGAATTGCGACCCACCAAAACGCGACGTCGTCGCATTCTGAGATCCTTCGCTGACGCTCAGGATGACGGCGAAACAGGCCACGCGAGGCCTACCTCTCATCCCTGACATTCGTCACCTGACACGCGTACGCCGCCGCGTTACGCTTTCGCGCATGCTTAACGACCTGCCGTTCCGTCTGCGCGGGCGCGAGGTGTCGCGTCTCGAAGCGTTCAGCGACATCGTGTTCGGTTTCGCGCTGACGCTGATCGTCGTCTCGCTCGAAGTGCCGACGCGCTACGAAGAGCTGATGGCGATGATGCGCGGCTTCCCCGCCTTCGCGATCTGCTTCGCGATGCTGACGTGGATCTGGTACGTGCACCACACGTTCTTCCGCCGCTATGCGCTCAGCGACGAGATCACGATAGCGATCAATACCGCGCTGCTGTTCCTCGTCCTGTTTTACACATACCCGCTGAAATTCATGTTCTCGGTCGTGACGGGCCAGATCCGCGGCGCCGCCGACGCCGGCAATCTCTTCATCATCTACGGCCTCGGATTCGCCGGCATCTTCGCGCTCTTTTTCCTGCTGTACCTGCACGCGTTCCGCAAACGCCAGGAGCTCGCACTGAACGCATTCGAGCTGCACGACACAAAGACCGCCATGATCATGTTCGCCGCGTACGTCGGCATCGGCGTCCTCTCCGCAACGCTCGGCGCCACGCTCGAAGGCTTCGCCCTCAACTTCGCCGGCTGGAGCTACTTTCTCTTAGGCCCGGTCTCCGCGACGATCGGCTTCACGCGCGGCAGCCAGAGACAGCGAATCCGAATCGAAGAGAACCCCGCGGCAATGCTCAACGCAACGGACCCTTCACCTCGCACCATCTCTACGGCCGAGTCGACGTGAGCGACGGAGCCGCTTCTGTTCATTTGCTGTGGCCTTGGATTGTTCGGCCCAGAATTCGCCCGACAATGCTACCGAGTTCCGTTTCTGAAGAACCCGCTCGCGGAGCGCAATCGCAAACTCATCCAGTCCGGCCGCGGCCGCGTCGAACCACACCACGCCGTCGGAGTCGGTATCGAGCGAGAAGACAGAACCTTTCGCATACGTAATACCCGAAATTGCGCCGTACGGAATTCGACGCACCCGCCGAATCCTGTCGCGCACCACCAACACACCCTCCGCGAGCTCCAGCCGCTTCCACCCAACCTTGTAATAGTCGTACCCCGTGATCGCCGCGGCGAGACCAACAACGCAGCGGCCGTAGACTTCCAAGTCCCGCCACGCGCCAACCAACAACACGACGAGCACCACGAAGAGAATGCCAGGCGACCACCGACTGCTCGACGGGATGACGCTCGTGACAGTGAGACCGCGACGGTGTGCTGGGGGCATATTCATTGAAGCGAGGTCAATGGGACGGCGCCGGTTCTGGCCTTTAGCGGCGGATTCCGCTTCATTGCCGCTGGCGTCCGGATCGAAGATCTACGTAGAAGTTTACGCAGACGACCGCTTTCCTGCAGATCGTCTAAGGTCGACTGCTTGGGGCTTTCACGACCGCGCGCCAACACTGCCAGGCGCGTCGCCAGCACTCGTAACGTCTCGAACGAGCTTGTCTGCCCGATCTGCGCGGTCAGGCCGCGACCACCCGTGTACACAATCGCAGTTCCCTGTGGCGCGTTTCGCGAACGCCGTGACACCCGCACGCGGCGGGGCGTGCTCCCGCGTGAGGCGGAGAACGAAGGTATGACCGCCCCATAAACACTCGGTGGCGTATTCAGCTGTGGCCGATCTTCCGTGAGACGATTTCACACGCTTGGTCGACATTCGCAAGCTTCGCTGGAAATCGGATGGTCTCTCCTGACCTGAGGTAGATTCCGAGCACTGTCTGCGGATCCAGGAACACGTCGCGCACCTCGGAGTAACCGAATGAGCGGACTCTCCAGAAGATGTCGCGAACGAGAAAATGGTCATCGAGTAAAGCTAACCTTCGGGTGAAGGCCTGAAGCGTACCGAACACCCCGACTCCAATTGCCAACCCCCACAGCAGACGCACGCCATCGGACTCAAGAACGACAATGGCCATCACGAGAGCAACAAGGAGCAGAATGCCGATCAAACGATCTCCCTGACCATATGAGATCGTCAGGCTCTCGTCCGCGCCGCTGATTCAAGGCGTATCTCCTCATCGTTAAGACCTCCCGCGGCCTTTCCAGCGCTATTTCCGCCGTAATTCTCGCGGCGGTTCGTGCTGCTTTCGCCGTCCTCGGCGCGCGTTGCTGTAGCGGGTCGTCGCTCTGAGTTAGCTATGCATCTGTGAAGAAGCCGCTCGTCCAGTTGTCTTCATCGAGAATGTACTCGTCGATTGAGAAACCGGTTAGCAAGTCTTTAAAGCCGTCGAGCCGTGCCGCTCTTCCGATAGCCGCCTGCGCGAGGTCCCGCGACGAGTAGACACCAATGATCTTGACGCTCTCCGAGCCATCCGCGAATTCATGAAGGTGTTGAACCAAAAATACTGAACTCACAACCTCGCCTCAACGCGGATCAACGAAGCCGCGACCTCCCCACTCTTAATCTGATTGAACTCACTACCCGGTCCCTTCTTGTTCTCCCAATTGCCCTTCCCATACTTGTCCTTCATGAGACGAGTCGCGAAATCCTTGCCACTTTCGCGAACGAATGGTCGATTACCCTTCGCCCAGCTCGGCGCGTCCTTGGGCAGCTGCTTTTCCACTGACTCGCGCCTTCGTTTCCTTGTATTTGGGACCCTCGGAGCCGCGAGTACCGCTCGCCTGGGACAGGTGCTGCGCAGCGTTAGCGGCACCCAAAGCGCTGATGCGTCACCTTCGCTCGCTTCTTCATGACGTAGTCGAAGCACAATCATGCGTCTGCGCTTGACGGTAGTATGCACGGCAAGCCGAACTTCTCCTTCACCAGTTGCAGAGATCGCATCACACGCTCGCGGAAAATATCCTTCAACGTATTCCGGTCCACCCTCCTGATCCTCCGGACATCGACATCAATACCGACCTCCAGCTCCCGGTGGCGGTTGATTTTTCCCAATTCAATCGCTCGTTCGGGACCGTCTACATATCTCAGAACGATGGAGATCACGCTGAAGGGAGCCTCTGCGAGGCAGGAGCGGACCGGCGCGTCAAGTTCATCACAGATTTCCACCATCACCTGGCCGCTATCCTTGGTTTTAAGCCGTGCGGGCGCGGTTGACACAGCACCAATCAGAATCGATCGCATGGTCATCAGTGAACACCTTTGTTGTTCGGAAGTTGATCATCACCGAAAATTCGCCG
>DASVRB010000603.1:0-4478 GCA_036388835.1 Thermoanaerobaculia bacterium
GGAGGCCCCCCGTCGTCTCCCTCCAACGAAAAAGGGGCGGCCTTGCGGCCGCCCCTTTTGTTCGAACGGGTAACCCTACTGCGAGATCACAAGCTCCACGCGCCGGTTCTGCTGACGGCCGGCTGCCGTGTCATTCGTCGCCACAGGCGCCGTTTCGCCGAAGCCTGCCACCGCGATCCGATCCTCCGGCAGTCCGCGCGCCACCAGGTAGGCGCGAACCGCGGCCGCGCGGCGTTCCGACAGCGTCTGATTGAGAGCCTCGCTGCCGACACTGTCCGTGTGACCTTCAATCGCGATGCGGCTGTCCTGATTGAGGCGCAACTGATCGGCGATGCGCGACAGCGTCGTGCGTGCGCCCGCCTTCAGGACCGCCTTGCCGGAGTCGAAGAAAAGACCCGGCAGCGTGACGATGAAGCCGCGCTCCGTCGTGCGGGTCTGCGCGAGTTTCGCCAGCTCCGCCTGCATCGTTTCGATCCGCTGCTGGCTTGCTGCATCGCGGCGTGCGAGCTCCTGCCGCGCGGTCGCGAGCTCCGCCTCCGTCTGTGCGACCTGCTGGCGCAACTGCACCGCCTGCGACTCCGCCTGCGCGCGGCGCTGCTCCGCTTCCGCGATGGCCGCGGCGCGCGTGCGCTCCGCTTCCTCGCGGCGGCGATCCGTTTCCGCGCGCTCGGTCTGCAGGCGCTGCAGCTCCTCGCGCTGACGGCGCAGCTCGGCCTCGCGCGCCGCGAGGACGTCCGCGGTCAGGCGGCCTTCCGCGCGCTCGCGCTCGAGCGCCTGCTCCAAGCTGCCGATCTGATTGCCCATCGACGTTTCGCTCAGGCGCTCGCGCTCCTGAATCGCGCGCAGAGCGATGGCCTGATCTTCGACCTGCCGACGCAGCTCTTCCACCTGCACGTTCGTGCCGCCGCCCTCGACCAGCGCGGCTTCATACCGGCGCTGCAGATCGTCCAGCCTCGCCTCCGCCGCGGCGCGCGCGGCGCGATCTTCTTCGAGACGCGTGCGGAACTGCGCCTCGCTGACTGCGACCTGCTGGCGCAGGCGATCGAGCTCGGCCTGTTCGGCCTGACGATTCGCCGACTGCGCTTCGAGCTGCGCGCGCAACTCGGCCGCCTGCCGCTCCGCGTCGAGGCGGCGCTGCTGCTCTTCCTGCGCACGGGTGTCGACGGCGCGCTGCGCAAGCCGCGTCCGTTCCGCGCGGAGCTCCTGCACATTTCCGGTGATCGCATTGCGGCGCGCCACGAATTCAGCGCGGCGCGCGAGCATCTCGGCGACATAAGAAAGATGATCGGCGCTCTCGTTCTCGCGCTTCTGCTCGGCGAGCAGGCGAGCGGTCTTCAGCACTTCTTCAGCGCGATCGAGGTCGGCGTTCGCGACCCGTTCCGCACCGACCGCACGCGCGGCGCGCAGTGCGTTCTCGGCCACGATCACGCGGTCGCGTGAGGTCGCGCCGCGCGTGATCGGCGCGTTCGGCGCTTCGTACAGCGAGACGTTCGCAGGCGTGCCGCCGAAGCCGGTGATGTCGGTCCGCAGGTTGCGGATCTCCATGTTCGACGCGGCGAGGAGGGCCTGCGCTTCCGCGGCCCACGCGGCATGCCGCGCTTCGATTGCGCGACGGCCTGCTTCTTCGCGCGCGTCGCGCTTCTCGGTGTTCCAGCCGGCGCGCGCCAGACGGAGCCGGCTCATCGCCTCGCTGTAAAGAGTGGACGCCATCGTCTCGGCGCCCGCCGCGGCAGCGGACGCAACCGCTGCCTCCGCGGCCGTCAGTGCGTTCTGTGCCGCAGACTTTTCGCGGTCGGTTCTCGACTGCGCTCCGGCCGGGCCCGCCAGCGTAAACGCCAGCAGGAGCGCCCAAATGGCAGTGATTCCTGTGAATTTCGATCTCATGTGTTCCCTTTCCGCCGGCATGACTCAGCCGGCTGTACAACTGTTCGCTCAGGAACACTGCAAGATTCGGGGCGGCTGTTGCGTAACCGTTCCTCGGTGCCTCGGTTCCTCGGTTCCTCGGTGCCTCGGGAGTGCGTTGCGACGGGACTCTCCCCCCTTTGTCATCCCGAGCGTAGCGAGGGACCTGGGCGGGCGCGTCGCGGGACGCATGTGCGTCGCGCCCCTCGCTACGCTCGGCGTGACAGACGAAATCCCTGAAACGCTTTCCCCCCCTCGCTGCACTACTCCTGCGAAAGGAGCTTTACCAACATGTGGATCGGATCGATCAGAGTGGACGTCAAGACCAAAGATCAGTTGTACGCGGGGACGGATTCGCTGGTGCGCGCGATCATCGTGCGCGACGGCGCGGAGCTGCTGGCGCTGCGGCTGGACTGGCCGACGGAGAACGACCTCGAGCGCGGCGCAATGCGCGACTACACCTACTTCACGCTGCCGCGCATCAATCACTTCACCCCGCAGCTTCCCGACGGCATCGGTCAGAACCCCATGCCGTATCCCGATCACGGCATCGAGTTCTCGGCCGGGATGAGCGGGCACTTCACGCTCCGCCTGCGCATCGCCGGCAGCGACATGTGGATCAAGGACAACGTCGACGTCTACATCCGCGAAGTGCGGCAGGTGGCGACGAGCTTCGACACGCTCGCGTGGCAGGAAGACTCGGACTGGACGTACATCGCCTCGTGGGGTCAGGACGTGCCGATGAGCACCGACTCCGGCGAAGGCAAGACCACCTGGAACCTCAATCTCAGCTAGCCCGCGCGTGGGGACAGGCAGAGCCTTGCCTGTCCTCACTCCTGAGGGGGCTGGGCACTTTCAACGAGAGGGTGCGAGCCCGCGGAAGAGAACACGCGGCTGCTCGCGAGCCAGGCAGGCGCCGGAACGGCGTTTTACTTACTCAGGAATGACGATGCTGGACCACGGCAGTTTGCGCACGCCGAGGACGCTGGCGTCGATCTCGGCCTGCGTGGAGGAGGCGGAGAGCGTCCGCTGGATGTACTCCACCTCGGTGGAGACGAGGCGCTGCGACAGCAGGCGCGACGCGGCCTTGGCGATATTTGTTGCAGAAACAGGCATTTTCTTCGGTTTCAGTGTCGGCATTGACTCTCCTGGTTGAGGGTTGGAAGAAGATCGGAGAGCGCTGAGCCTTCCAAAAGCGGCAGCCGCGAACGTGATCTCGACTGGATGACATAGACGAGAACCCGAACCGGCCGGACGGCATTCAGGGTAACCGGTATTCCTCGCGCGGCGCTTTATTTGTTTAGAAAACGACTCCTAGCGCTCGCTTGAAATGCCGGTGGTCAGCCACATGATTCGCCACGTTTTCCTCGAAGGCGTGTCTGAGCATCCATGCGCCTCACGAACGCTCGTCTCGCGGCACTCTTCAGCCTCCTTCTATTTACACGCGTTGTCCTCGCCGGCTGTGCGACCGACCGAGGACCGGTCAGGAGCGTGACCGACAGCGACGCGTCGCGGGTGAGTCGCGCTGTCCTGCCGGCGACGATTCGATCTCTGCATACCCTTCCGGCGCCGCGGCCGCTGCCGCAGGAGAGGCGCGTTGCGCCGGCCGAGACGACGATCTACTCGGTGACGGCGACGTTGGTTGCCTACCGGCTCAATCCGGCGGCGGAGATCGAGCTCGTGCTCGCCGACGAGGCGCGGCGGACGATCATCGCGACCATTCCGTCGCCGGCGTGCGTGGCGGGCAGCGCGTTCGCCGAACAGATCGCCAGTGCCCGCGCGGCATTCGAGCAGCGGTTTACGGCCGCGGCCGAATACAAAGAGGCGCGTCAAGCCGTCGAGGTGCAGGGAATCGGCTTCTTCGACTTTTTCCAGGGGCAGCGCGGCCTCGCGCCGAACGGCTTGTCGCTCCATCCGGTCGTCGCGCTCGATTTCACCCCGTCGTTCAAACCGCGACCACCGGCCGAGGGTGGGAGGCGCCGTTCGGCAGGCAGCGGCGGCACGAGCCGTTGCGCGCCGCCCGCGCTTCAGATCGCCACCTCGCGCGGCAGCGCGTGCAGCGGGCAGGCGGTGACGGTGACGTGGAACGCTTCCGATCCGGCCGCACAAGTCTCCATCGACGGCATCGGCGTCGCGTTGCCTGCATCCGGCTCACGCGTCGTTTCGATGGGCGAGACCACGATCTATTCAGGCCGTGCGAAAAACGCGTGCGGCGCCGGGCACGAGGCGCTGGCGGTCGTCAATCTCGTCCCTGCGACAACCGCCTCGCTATCCGGGCCGAGCTCGCTCAACGCGGGTTTCACTGGGCGTCTCAACGTGGCGGTGAGTGCCGGTGCGCCATGGACGCTCACTTCCTCGTTGGGCAACTCTCTCAGTCCGTCGAGCGGCACGTCGAACTGGACCGTCACGTACACGGCACGGCTGTCCGGCACCGACACCCTGACCCTTCTCGCGTCCGCTGGAGACTGCGGTCACGTCACGAAGACGCACACAATTTTCATCGGGACGCCTCCGCCGCCGCCCCCGCCGCCGCCACCACCACCACCACCACCGCCCCCCCCCCCCCCCCCCCCCCC
>DASVRB010000604.1:0-8933 GCA_036388835.1 Thermoanaerobaculia bacterium
TACGCCGGCGATTCCGCAGACGTGACGTCGATCAGCGATGCGCTCAAGAACGTCATCAAGCTCGAGCAGTTGCCGCCGTCGACGTCATCGGCGTCGCCTGTCGATCTGCTCAAGCACGCCACGCTCAGCCTCGACTCGACCGGCCGGCGCGTGACGCTGCTCCTCGGCGCGCCGCTCGCGCGCGGCGCCGACTTCGAGCTGACCCTCAGCAAGAATCTGCGCGACCGTTCCGACAACAACCTCGGCCTGGGTCAGCTCGGCGAGAAGACCGACAGTGGCGTGACGCCGATCGACGAGCCGCACGACATCCGGATGCACTTCACCACCCGTGCGCCCGCCGGCGAGCTCTCGCGGTTCACGCTGCGGCAGCGTGAAGGCGCCGAGTTCGGCGCGATCCGCGAGCTCACGACGTATCAGAACCTCCTCTTCGTCACCGCGCTCGACGGCGGCATCCTCGCGTACGACATGTCCGATCCGGCCGCGCTGAGCGACGGCGCGTCGACCCCGCCGAAAGCGATGTCGATGGCGCCCGGCCGCGACAAACCGACCGACGATCCGGTCACCGAGTACTGGACGCTGCAGGTCGATCACCACGGCCGCATCTTCAGCGCCGGCACCACCAATCTCTACGGTCTGCTGCGCACGTTCCGCGTCGAAGACTTCATCAAGGCGAAGGACAAGACCACCGCCGACTGCGCGCCGACGACGATGAAGAACACGGTGTGCGAGCACGTCGGCAGCGGCATCGTGTCGCAGGTGCCGGGCACCGCGTACGTGGCCGGTCTGGCGACGTCGATGGTGGCGGGCGACCGCGTCGAAGCAACACCGCGCAAGCTGAAGATCGTGGTCGGCGACGCCGCGCCCGCGAAGATCACGCGCAGCGAGCTGCTCGACGCGCCGTACGCGGTCGGCAGCCCGACCGACGTCGGCAACGGCCTGCGCAAGTTCGACGTGCGCATCCCGGCAGTCGACGCGAAGTACCGCCTGCAGCGCATCACGCTCGAGAACGTGACCCTCGGCTTGCGCTGGTCCGCCGACGCAAAAGCGAGCGACGGCGGCGA
This sequence comes from Thermoanaerobaculia bacterium, assembly GCA_036388835.1. GTDB lineage: Bacteria > Acidobacteriota > Thermoanaerobaculia > Gp7-AA8 > Gp7-AA8 > QHVT01. Next base: position 1,062 of record DASVRB010000604.1, read on the forward strand.
GCTGCTCGATGAGGCCGTGCTCCACGATGTCGTGGCCGGTCCGAACGATGAGCTGCGCATCATCCGCAACCTCTCCACGCATGCCGTCATCACGCTCTTCGGCTTCGGCATCGGCGTCTTCGACGTCAACGCCATCGAGAGCAACGACAGCCCGTTCCAGATCGAGGACATCAAGCCCGAGAAGATGCCGCGCGAGCAGGTCGCGCTGCGCGGCAAAGCGTTCGACGATCCGGCGCTGGCCAACCCCGCCTCGATCGACAGCCTCGCCTTCAGCCCCGAGTCCGAGATCGTCCCGGTCGCCGACGGCAGCCTGCGCGTCTACACCGTCGACCATCGCAAGGGCGTGGTCGAGTTCACCTTCATGCCGCCGGGCGCGCCGCGCCGCGCGGGGGAGGTGCTGTTCGACAGCGACAACCTCCGCTACAACGAACTGCACGCGCAGGTCGGCACGTCGCTCCGCCTCAACTCCATCGCCGCGTACACCAACGCGAGCAACAAGACGTACCTCCTCGTGCCCGCGCTGCAGCACGGCCTCTTCGTCATTGCCGCGGGCGCCGATCCGCTCGACGTCACCAGCTTCGCGGACGTGATCTGGAGCCCCGCCGGCGCGTACGCCGTGCGCGTGGTGCCGGGCTCCGACATGGCCGTGATCATCAATCGCGACGGCTACGCGCAGCTCGTCGATCTCACGCGCATCGATCAGCGCATGAACGGCGACGTCGCGACGGTCGGCCTCTTCCCGAGCGCACAGGAAGCGATCGCCGCAAACGCCCCCGATCCGCGCATCATCTGGACCTCGGAGGATCCGGTCGCGACCGGCACCGGCTTCATCCCGCCGGTCATCGATGGTGAGACCGGGATCATGATCACGGCCGACCTGCTGAAGCGCGACATGCAGGTCCATTCCGCGATCGACCCGCGCTTCCGCGTGATGGCCGACATCGGCGACACCGCGCGCCTGCGCGAGCTCGGCAGCATCGTGCCGCTCGGCATCGAGCCGCCGAAAGACGTCCTCCGCTGCACCGACGCAGCAACCAACGACACCTGCCACGGCTCGCTGGCCGCGTTCCGCGTCGAAGCGACGCTCCCCGGCGCGATGGCCGAGTCGCTCGGCGGCGAGCTTCGCATCGCAATCGAGAGCGAGCGCGTTCCCGGCGTCACCACCGGTCAGACCGCGGCGCCGTTCCCGGTCTCGCACCTGCGCGTCGCGGATCTCAATGGCGATCCGGACGACCGCGCCACCACCGTCACGATGAAGCGGGTGCTGCCGGAGATCCCGGAGCTGCGCTACCAGAAGGGCTACAACCGTCTGGTCTCGCCGTGGATCATCGCCGTCGCCGATCCTCGCGCGGCGAAGCAGTACACGTGGCCGACCAGCGCGACGCCGGCCGACAAAGAAGCTGCCGGCTGCCACACCTGCGCGCGACCGAAGTACCTGCAGAGCGACACCACCGCGCTCGAGCTCTACACGACCGGCCGCTTCATCGGCATTCGCGCCGACACGGAGCTCACCGGCACGTACTCCTTCCTCGCCGAGGATCGGCGCATGGCCACGCGCGTCTCCACCACGCCGGCCGATACCGTGCGGCCGAAAAAGGTGCAGATCGCGCCGCAGGCTCCTCCTGTTGCTGATGGCGCGCTGCAGGAAACGACGTACGTTCACTCCGGCGAAGTGCAGGCTTCGGCCATCGACCTCAACGCCGGCGGACGGAGTGGGCTCGACGTCCTCGCCGATCGCACGTATCTCTCCCGCACCCTCGGCGGCACCGCGTTCGGCACCGGTTGGGACTCCGCGCTTTTCCGTCGTCTGCGCGCGCTGCCGAACGGCAACGTCGAATACCGCGACGGTTCAGGCGAGACGTGGCTCTTCACGCGCAACGGCAGCACGTACGACGCGCAAAAAGGCGTGTTCCTGAAGCTGACGCAGACCGCGAACGGCTGGACGCTCATCGACCAGCAGCGCCGCCAGATCCGCTTCGATCTCTTCGGCCGTCTCATCGCCGAGACCGATCATCTGTATGACCTGGCCGGCAACGGCAACATGATCGAGTACCTCTACGACGCGAGCGGCCGCGTTTCGCATGTCATCGATCCGGTCGGCCGCGCCACCACCATCACGTACAACGACGACGGTCTGGTCTCCGAGATCGTCGACTGGCGCACGCGTCACGTGAACTACACGTACGAACAGCAGCGCCTCGAACAGGTGCAGCTCCCGCGCGCCGACGCGGCCGAAGGCGTGCCGTCGGAGTACGCGCACGCGGGCTCGGACCGGCCGCGCATCGTCTACGTCTACGACACCGACGGCGGCTCTTCGTTCAACGACCTCCTCGAGCTGAAGACCAATCTCAAATCGATCACCGACCCGGCTGAAGCGACTTCCACCAGCGGCACCGCGCGCGTGACGTTCGAATACACGGACGACAAAGTGCGGCAGCAGACGTGGGCGACCGGCGAGAAGGCGACGTTCGTCTACACCGACACCACGACCACGGTCGTCGATGCCCTCGGTCAGGAGCGTGTCTACACGCTCACCGGCGCCGACGAGTACGACAAGCGTCAGCACATTGCTTCGGTCGTCATGACCGGAGTTCCGACGCTGGAGTTCCCGGCCACGATCTCCGTTGCCGCGGATCCGGACACCGAGCCCGTGCCGCAGTCGCTCGACGCGACGATGACGTACACCGAGCACGGTCAACTGCACGTGCTCACCAACCCGAACGAGCTCACCACCGAGTTCACCTACGACGACGCGCCGGGCGGCGCGCCCGGAAAGGTCCTGACGATCTCCAAATCGAGCGGTCCGGGTTACCCGGGCGGCATCACGCGGTTCGATCACGATCCGTCGTCCGCGATGGTCAAGAACGTCAAACGTTCCGAGGCTGGAAGCCCCGAGCTCGAGCGCGCCACGCCGCATCCGACGCGCAATCAGAAGAGGGTCGTCGTCACCGACGATGGCATCGACACCGTCTCGGTGTATGAGAAAGACGGTCAGCTCCGCAAGACCATGCAGATGCCGGCCGGCGACGAGACGCCGAAGATCGAGGCCGAGACGATCTACTACGAACCGGTCGGCGTCGAGCTGTCGCGCAGCCGGCCGTTCCTCGTCACGCGCGGCGGCGGCCTCGAGAAACACAACTTCGCGTACACGCTGATGGCCGACGGCGGCGAGAAGGTCGAGCAGAACGACATGGTGCGCGGCACCAAAACCGTCACGACGCTCGACAGCTACGGCCGCACCGTCCGGCAGGTCGTCACCGATGCGACCGACGAAGTCCTGTCGGACGAGCGGTTCGGCTACGACGCCTCCGGCCGACTCGCATATCACCAGCGCGCGCAGAAGGGACTCGGTCCCGTCATCACGCGCATCCGTTACGACGCGCTCGGACGCGCGCTCGAGACCTCCGTCACCAAAGCCGAGGTCGAGGGAGCGCCGGTCACCGTCACCGCGACCACCGTGTACGACCCGGCGAACCTCACCATCACGCGACGCGATCCGACCTCGGGCGGCGGCACAGCTCCGGCCCAGGAGATCACGCACCTCGACAAACTCGGACGGACCACCTCCGTCGAGCGTAGCGCGGGCTCGAAGACCGTCGTGCAGCGCTACGCGTACGGCAAGAGCGGCCAGGTCAGCTTTGAGACGGACGGCGTTCGCCTCGCCACTTCCTACCACCACGATCTTCTCGGCCGCGTCACCGCCGCCGCCGCAGCCGACGGCATGAAGGTCGAGACGAAATACAGCCCGTGGGGAGAGCCGGAGCTCGTGACCACTCGCGACGCCGCCGGCGCCATCGTCGGGCAGACGAAGAACTTCTTCACGGATCGCGGGCAACTGCGGTCGACGAACGAGGCCCTCGGCACGGGTGCGCGCAAGACCGAGATCTCGCGGCTCGACGGCGGCTCGCGCACTGTCGTCCGGGTCGGCGCCGTGACGTCGTTCGATGCGGCGACCCTCGGTACCGGCCTGAATCGCGCGCAGCAGAGCGTCGTCGACTCCGCCGGCCGCGTCACCGAAGAGCGCATCGGCGAAGCCGCCGTGGCGTTCCCTCCCGGTTCGAACGCCGGCACCTGGTCGAGGACCACGCGCTCGTACGTCGGCTCGCTGCCGACGTCCATCACCACATACGAACCGAAAGCGGGCGACGCCTCGTACACGACCACCATCGATTACGACGGCCTCGAACGCCCGACCCTGCAGACCGATGCAAATGCGTACAGCGTCTCCACGACGTACGACGAGGCGGGCAACCCGCTGACCGTCACGCGTCCCGGCATGAACGCCGAGGTTGCGAAGTACGACAGCCGCGGACTGGTCACTCGTCGCGATCTGCCGGACGGCACGAAGCAGCAGTTCAAGTACGACGCGATCGGCAACCTGCGCGAGCGCATCGACGAAGCAGGGGAGAGCACGTACTACGACTACGACGCGCTCGGCCGGCTCGAGAAGATCCGCTACGCCGACGACACGTCCGAAGAGACGCTCTATGAGAACCAGACCGGCAGTGTGCTGGCCACGCGCAATCGCGCCGGACAGTGGCTGTCGTACAGCTACGACAAGGGTGGCCGGGTGCTTGCCGTGCATGACGGCACCAACCCGATCGAGGACCCGAGCCTCATTGAATACAAGTACGACGACGCGGGACGTCTGACGCTCGTCAAGAATGCCGACGCCGGCATCGAATACGCGCAGCACGACCAGTTCGGCCGCCCCGGTGTCACACGCACGTACCGGTACATGGGCAGTACCGGCCTCTACCCGACGCCGGCCATCCTCGACGTGCATGTGCAGAAGCACGAGTGGTCGATTCACGACGGAGAGCGCACGAGCTGGCGGATGCCGGCGGCCGGCGCGACGCCGCCGATCGCCGATTCGCTCTCGAAGTGGCTGCAGACGATCGAGGAGACGCGCGACGCAGGCTCGAACCTCACGCTGCAGGAGAGAAATGACGGCGGCGCGCTGAACAGCTCCGACGCGCGCTCGATCGGCCGCCTCCTCAACCGTCGTCGCACGCTTCTCAGCGGTGCGAACCTCACGACCGCGTACGGATTCGCAGACGGCCAGCCGGTTCCGGCGGGCATCGACCTTCCGCCGCTCACGGTCGGCCAGGTTGTGGCGCCGTCGGGACTGCCGGTCTGGAACGCGTCGTCGATCGGCGACGTCCGCCTCGGCGGCACGACCACCGTTCGTGACCGCGCGCGCCGCATTGCATCGCTCCGCGACCTCGGCACGCAGCGCGTCTCGCGCTGGGGCTACGACAATCGCGGACGCGTCGACCAGACCTGGCTCGCCGCGACGTCCACGCTTGGCACCGTGCCGGCGATCGACGACACGTTCATCAACTCCGACTTCCGCTCCGCGCGCGCCGTCACGCCGCTGCTCTCGCCCGCGCAACACGAAAAACTCGAGGCAGACGCGGCCAAAATCGAGCCGCTGACCTGGACGGCCACGCGCCTCTCGGCCGACCGCATCAACACGCGCACCCCCGCGCTCGATGGTGCCGCTCAGGCGCCGCTGCAGTACGTGTTCGAAGGCGGCCGCCGCACCAGCGACGGCGTCTGGACCTACTCCTTCGACGCATTCGGCCGCGTCACTTCCGCCGTCAGCGCGCAGCGCAAGATCGACTTCACCTGGGATCCGAACGACCGTCTGGTCGGACGCGCGGCACACCGTGTCGACGCGAGCGGCGCCTGGGTGGTCGAGAACGACAACGACGTCCTCAATCGCGACGGTCTGCCCGCGAAAACCACCTTCGTCTGGGATCCGATCGTCGACCGCCTCGTCGCCGTTTACGCGGAAGGGGCGAGCACCGAATCGGGTGCGACCACCGAAAGCGGATTGCTGCGCCAGTACCTGCACGGCGATCAGGGTTACGACGATCCGACCCGCGTGCTCGTCGCCGGGCCGGGCGGCGTGCCGCTCACGTTCCTGCCGCTGATGGACGAAAGCGGCACCGGCTCGCTGACGGCCGTGGTCGATCAGGACGGCAATCTCGTCGAGCGGGTGCTCTACGCCGATTCGTACGGCGACGCTCCTCGCTATCTCACCGGTGCCGTCACCGACAAGATCACGGTCGAGGTCATCAAAGACGCGGACGGCAACATCCACACAGTCGACGTTCGCCTGCGTCTCTCCGAGCGCATCACCGCCTCGAGCCTAGGCGCGGGAGCGAGACTGGCCAGCGTCAAAGCCGACAACACTCTGGCCCAGCTCTCGACCGTCACTCCGACGATCGAGCAGGACCAGACCATCCGCTGGTCGCTTTCTGCGACCCAGTGGGCCGCGCTGACCGGCGCCTCCGGTGCCGCAACCCTCGAAGTCTCACTGACCTCCGCGCTGCGCGCGCAGGGATGGGGCGCGACCCCCGTCGCACCGCTCCCGGCATGGGCGCGGAAGCTCTACAGCGGCGCCGCTTCCACGACCACCCAGCCGGTGATCTACCGTGAGCCGCTCAGCGCCCTCAAAACCTTCGCCGACGCCATCGGCGCATCCACCAGCTCCACCCGCACCCTCTACGAGCTCCCATCGCTCTACCTCGCGGCCAGCGAAGAGTCGCGCTCCAAACTCCTCACCGGCTTCAAAGCCGCGCCGCTCGTCGAGCCGGCGACAGGCCTCGTCTACTTCCGCGCCAGGTGGTTCGACCCAAGGACCGGCACGTTCCTTAGTCCCGATGAGATGGGGCATCTCGATTCGAGCAACTTGTACGCGTTCGGCGCGGGCGACCCGGTCAACAACAGCGATCCGTCAGGGCAGTGCATCTTCGGATGGGGTGGAACGTGTGCGGAATGGGCGAACTCCGGGCAGAGGAAGCTCACGGGAGCTAAACAGTGGGTGGATCAGCGAACGGACGCTGGTCTGGTCGGAATCGCGATAAACGCGACCGTCGGCACCGCGCTGGACAGCGTCGACACGTTCATTCTCGATCCGCTACGCGTCGGTGATGCAACGGGTACAGCAATCGGTTCGGATGCTGGCGGTGGCGAGATCGCGCTGTCGGTCGTACAGGACGTCGGCCGCGCGGCCGCGGTAGCCGCCGGCGCCGGTACAGTCATCAAAGCCGGTGCTCGTGCAGTAACCGCGACGAGTCGTGCCGTGCAGGCAGGACGCACGGCGTATCGGTCGTCCGTGCTCTCCTCGCAATTGGGCTCGGTTGGAGCCGGCGTCGTCAATGTATCGGCGGCGCAGTCGGCGGCACGAGCACGGGTGCTCGCGAACCTGGCCAAGAGCCGGGCGGCGCGGCAGGCGAGCCACTTCGATGACTACGCCCGTTTTGACAACCTTTATGACCTCGCGGGTAAAGTTGATGTGGCCACCGACCCCGGCCAAGCTGTCTTCTACTCCGGTCGCTTCCCCTTAAACCGGAACATGGCGACGAACTTCGCCGAAACGACGGGCAGGCGCACGATCGAGATGACACCAGGCGGCGGATACTTCGATGCGCTCGACCTCTATGGCCGCGGAAAGTGGGCGAGTTCAACGCGAGCAGATGCGATCTGGATACGACTATCCGAGCGGTTTGCCGGTGGCGCGAGCGGAAAGGTGAATGCCTTCACGTTCGGCGCGAGTCCACTCGGCGTGTTCAACACAGTAGAATTTCCCATTCTCCGGACGTCGGGTCGTATCAGGAGCATCACCTATCGAGGCTTCGCGCCATGAACCGGAGAGCCGCTGACGCAATCATCAGAGAAAAAGCCTTCGGGTTCGTTGCTTCTGGTGCGCAAGGGGTGAAGAGCGCGTTAGGGTTCGAGGTCGTCCGTTCAGGACGATTCACCCTCGATTATTGCGAAGATGATCGCGTACTGAGGGTTGGAGTTGATGCCGGCCGCGACGCGCTCGTCGTGGAGCTCTCACGAGCGATTCGATGGGAGCCC
>DASVRB010000605.1:0-8064 GCA_036388835.1 Thermoanaerobaculia bacterium
AGGTCAACGCGCAGGTCACGGGCCGTCTCGCCGAAAGCCTCGGCGGCATTCGCGTGGTGAAGGCCTACACGAGCGAGAAGCGCGAAGACCTCGTCTTCACGAAAGGCATTCACAACCTCTTCCGCAACGTCTCGAAAACGATGATCACGGTGTCGGTCGTCGGCTCGTTCGCCACCATCTGCTTCGGCACGGTCGGCGTAATCATGATGCTGGTCGGCGGCCGCGCGGTGCTGGCCGGAACGATGACGCTCGGTGAGCTGATCATGTACGTCTTCTTCACCGGAATGCTCGGCGTGCCGATCATGAGCATCGCCTCGATCGGAACGCAGCTCTCCGAGGGACTGGCGGGATTGGATCGCATCCGCGAAGTGCTCGATCAACGGACCGAGCGCGAACAGCACGGTGGCAGCGAACCGGTGACCGACGTGCGCGGCTCGATTGAATTCGACCACGTCACCTTCGAGTACACCGAAGGAGTGCCGGTGCTGAAGAACATCTCGTTCGTCGCGCCGGCGCGCACGACCACGGCACTCGTCGGCGCAAGCGGCTCCGGCAAAAGCACGCTCATCGGATTGATCATGGCCTTTCGCCATCCGCGCGAGGGACGCGTCCTGGTCGACGGGCGCGATCTCGCGACGCTGCGGCTCAGCGACTACCGCGCGCGCCTCGGCATCGTGCTGCAGGACAATTTCCTGTTCGACGGCAGCGTCGCGCAGAACATCCGATACGGCCGCCCCGAGGCGTCGCGCGAGGAGATGCTCGAAGCAGCGCGCATCGCGCACGTGCACGAATTCGTCGAGCCGCTCGAGAACGGCTACGACTCGATCGTCGGCGAGCGCGGCATCAAACTGTCGGGCGGGCAGCGGCAGCGGATCGCCATCGCACGCGCCATCCTCGCGCAGCCGGCCATCCTGATCCTCGATGAGGCGACGTCGAGCCTCGACAGCGAAAGCGAGGCGAAGATCCAGGACGGATTGCGCGCGCTGCGCAGCGGCAGGACGACGTTCGTCATCGCGCATCGCCTCTCGACCATCCGCGGCGCGGACCAGATCCTGGTGCTCGATGAAGGCGGGATCGTCGAGCGCGGCACGCACGAGGAGCTGCTCGCCGCGGGCGGGCGATATCGCCGGCTGTACGACCGGCAGTACCGCTTCGAAACCGATCAGTTCGTCAATCCGGGCGAGGACTTTCTGCCGGTGGCGTGATGCGCGCGAGCGTGTACGATGCCGCACATCGAACCAACAAACGGAGTGCTCACCGCCGCCGACGCGGCCCGGATGGCCAGCGAATCGGGCGTGGCGATCCCGCAGCTCATGACCGCGCTGCTGCCGCGCGCGGCTGATTTCGCGCGGCCGCCGATCTCGAACTTCCGGGTCGGAGCGGTGGCGCGCGGAGTGAGCGGCGCGCTCTATTTCGGCGCGAACGTCGAGTTCGCCGGCGAGGCGCTCAGCTTCACGGTGCACGCGGAGCAGTCGGCGATCGGCAACGCGTTCATGAACGGCGAAGAGGGCGTCGACCTGATCGCGGTCACGGCCGCGCCTTGCGGTTACTGCCGCCAGTTCCTCAACGAGCTCGCGACGGCGGAAGGGCTGATCATTCAACTGCCGAACGGCACGTTCACGCTGTCGCAGCTATTGCCGAACGCGTTCGGTCCGCGCGATCTCGACATCGCCGGCGGACTGCTGCAGCGCGACGATCACGGCCTCACCGTCGACACGGACGACAAGCTCGCGAACGAGGCGCTCTGCGCCGCGAACATGAGCTACGCGCCGTATTCGAAGTCGTTCGCCGGCGTGGCGCTGCGGACGAGCGAGGGGGTGGTGGTGACGGGGGCGTACGCGGAAAACGCGGCGTTCAATCCGAGCATGTCGCCGCTGGAAGTGGCGCTCTCGCAGCTCAACCTCCGCCGCGTCGCGTTCGAGAGCGTCACCGACGCGGTGCTGGTGCACGTCGACGAGCTGCACACGAATGCGACGAGTACGGTGCTGGCCGCGGTGTGCGATGCGCCGCTGCGCCTCGTTTCGGCGAGGAATTCGCGCTGACTGCGGCGCCGTTCACGAGCGCGCATGGACAATCAACAGCCGCCGCAACAACAGACGATTCGCATCGTCCTCGACGAGAACGTCGCGCAGGGCGAATACGTGAATTTCGCGAACATCATTCATTCGGCGAGCGAGTTCGTGATCGACCTCGGCCGCGTCGTTCCGGGCCGCACGGACGTGAAGATCTACAGCCGCGTCATCCTCACGCCGCTCCACACCAAACAGTTGCTCGAAGCGCTCACCCACAACGTGGCGCTCTTCGAACAGCAGTACGGCGAGATCCGCGGCGCCGGCAGCGGGTTCACGCAGACGGAGCCGAGTAACTGAACGTTTGTTGCTGGTCGCTGGTTGCTGGCTGCTTGTGAGGCAATGCTCGACCGGTAGCTCCTTGCCTGACAAGGAACCAGCAACCAGTAACCAGCAACATGCAAAGCGCCTCCACCACGAATGAACATCAAGATCATCGGCGCCGGCCTCGCGGGAAGTGAATGCGCGTACGCGCTGGCGCGGCGCGGACATGCGGTCGATCTGTTCGAGATGCGGCCGGTGAAGACGACGCCGGCGCATGCGACGTCGAATCTCGCGGAGCTGGTCTGCTCGAATTCGTTCCGTTCGTCGTCGCACACGAACGCGGTCGGGTTGCTCAAGCAGGAGCTCGCGCGGCTCGACTCGCTGGTGATTCGCTGCGGCGAGGAAGCGCGCGTCCCCGCGGGCGACGCGTTCGCGGTCGATCGCGAGCGCTTCTCCGCGGCGATCACGCGCGAGATCGCGGCGCAGCCGAACATCACCGTGCATCGCGAAGAGGTGACGTCGCTCGACCGCGGCGATTACGACTATCTGGTCGTGGCCACCGGCCCGCTGACGAGCGATCCGCTCTTCGACGCGGTGAACGAGTTCCTCGGCCGCGACGGGCTTTATTTCTACGACGCGATCGCGCCGATCATCGCCGCCGATTCGCTCGATTTCTCGAAGCTTTACTGGAAATCGCGCTACGGCAAAGGCTCGGCCACCGATTACCTCAACGCGGCGATGAATCAGGAGCAGTACGAAGCCTTCATCGCGGCGCTGCTGTCGGCGGAGCTGTTCGAAGCGCACGATTTCGAGAAGGCGGTGCATTTCGAAGGCTGTCTGCCGGTCGAAGAGATCGCGAGCCGCGGCATCGAGACGCTTCGCTTCGGACCGATGAAGCCGGTCGGCCTCGAACATCCGGAGACGAACGAGCGGCCGCACGCGGTCGTGCAACTACGCAAGGAAGATCTGTCGGACGAGTACTTCAACCTGGTCGGCTTCCAGACCAAGATGCGCATCCCCGAACAGCAGCGCGTCATTCGCATGATCCCCGGCCTCGAGAACGCGCAGTTCGCGCGCTTCGGCTCGATGCACCGCAATACGTTCATCAACGGCCCGAAACACCTCACGCCGACGTTCCGCGCGAAACGCGACGAGCGGGTGTTTTTTGCGGGACAGATCACCGGCGTGGAGGGCTACGTCGAGTCGTCCGCGGTCGGCCTGCTGGTCGGTCGCTACATCGATGAGCAGCATCGCACCGGCACGGCGCGCGCACTTCCGTATCACACGGCCCTCGGCGGTCTCGGTCGTCACGTCGCGGAGTCGGCTCCCGAGCGATACCAGCCGTCGAACATCACCTGGGCGTTGATCGAAGATGTGATCGGCCGCGCGAAAAAGATCGAGAAGCGCGAGCGGCAGGCCGCGCGCGCCCTCGCCACGATCGAAGAGATCGCAACGACGACTGCAGCCTGATTCGAGCTCCCATGCCCCTGGTGCCCCGGTTTTTCGCAGCGCTCCTGCTCCTCCTCACCACGAACGCCTTCGCGCAATCGCAGGCGGAGATCGACTCCGTCCGCAACGCCGCGCATCCGCTCACCGGCGCCGCATCCGATTACGACGCACTCCTCACCGCCGCAGGCGAACGGCGCATCGTGCTCCTCGGCGAGGCATCGCACGGCACGTCGGAGTTCTACCGCGAGCGTGCGCGCATCACGCGCCGCCTGATCGAGGAGAAGCGCTTCCGCGCGATCGTGCTCGAGGCGAACTGGAGCGACGTGGCGCGCGTCGATGCGTACATTCGCGGCGCCGCGGATGGCGATCCGCTGGCCGGCTTCACCGAGTTTCCGGTGTGGATGTGGCGCAACGCGGAGTTCGCGGCGCTGGTGCGCTGGCTGCGCGAATTCAACCGCGCGCTTCCGCCAAACGAGCCGCAGGTGCGCATCTACGGACTCGATCTTTACGCGACCGTTGAATCGATCGATGCATTGATCGCGTATTTGCGCGAGACCGACCTCGCAGCGGCGCAACGCGCGGAACAGCGTTACGCCTGCTTCGCGTCGTATCGCAACGACTTCAACGATTACGCGCGCGCGCTGCAGCAGTCGTCACGCAGGTCGTGTCAGCAGCAGGCGGCCGAGCAGCTCGAGGAGATGGAAGCGCGTTACGCCGCTTCGAATCGCCGCGATGATCGGCTGTTCGCCGCGCTGCAGGATGCGCGGGTCGTGCGAAGCGCGGAAGCGTTCTACCGCGCGGCGGTGACACGCGGCGCATCGACATGGAACGTGCGCGACACGCACATGGCCGACACGCTCGACGCACTCATCGCGCATCTCGACGCCACGGACGCACCGGCGCGCGTCGCGCTGTGGGCGCACAACACGCACGTCGGCGACGCACGCGCAACCGACAAGCCGCTGCGTGGCGAAATCAGCATCGGCCAACTCGTGCGCGACCGCTGGCCCGGCCAGTCACTCCACGTCGGCTTCAGCATGTACGGCGGGACGGTCCTCGCGGCCGATGACTGGGGCTTTCCGGGCCAGGTGAAGACGTTGCGCCCCGCGATCGTGGCGAGCGACGCGGCGCTGTTTCACGCAACAGGGCAGCGCGATTTCTACGTTCTCACCGCCGAGCCGAGTGCGCTCGCGATGGAACGCCGGCAGCGCGCCGTCGGTGTGGTGTACCGGCCGAACACGGAGCTGCAGAGCCACTACTTCTGGGGCATTCCGGTGGGGCAGTACGACGTCATGATTCACATCGACGAGAGCCACGCCGTCACGCCGCTGAACTCCTGGCCGATGACGGCGCGGCGGCGCGCGGTGCGCTCGCGCTGACGCGCGTCACCGCAGATCGGCGAACACGAAACCGTCGCGCTCCACGATCTCGCCGGTCACGATCGGAATCGCATTCGAGAACATCGGACCGTCGTACGCAAAGCTGTGAAACTCACCACGCTCGCCGCACGGATCGACATGCGCGGGTAATTCATCGAGAAGGCGCGCGTCGAAATCGCGGCCGGCGAATTCGCGCGGCAGCACGCGCGGATCGACGCAGGTGAGCCGCGCGCGGAGGCCGCCGTCGATCATTTCTTTCGCGAGCTCGCGCGTGTCGCTCCCCCACAACGGAAACAGCGGCCGCAGTTTCGTGGCGGCCAACTTTTCCTCGCGATACGCGCGAATGTCTTCGAGAAAGAGATCGCCGAACGCGATGTACTCGATGCCGTCCGCTTCGGCCGTGCGCGTCACCGCGCTCATCGCGGCCTCGTACTCTTCATTGCTGCACGGGCGCGGGATCGCCACGCGCAGCAGCGGCAGTCCCGCCGCATCAGCCTGACGTTGCAGCAGGTCCGTTCGAACCGCGTGCATGGCCACGCGGTCGTACGCGCTGTTGATGGTGGTGAGCAGCCCCACCACCTCGTAACGGTCATCGGCGCGGAGCCGGTGAAGGCTCCACGCCGAGTCTTTGCCGCTGCTCCACGAAAGGAGCGTTTTCGCGCGAGGCATTACCTCCCCATCGTGAAGCGCACGCCGGCGCGGATGCGGCGACCGCCGGACGGATAGCCGAACACCGCTTCGTACTGCTCGTTCGTGACGTTCTCGATCTTCACGAACGGCGTGAGCGGGCCGCGCTGGTAATGGAGCGTGAGGTCGGCGGTGGTGAAGGCTTCATTCGTGACATTGCCGTACGGGAGGAGGTCGGTCACGTCCAGCCGTTCGCCGGTGTGCGCGACGACGAGGTGCGCGCTGAACGGCGCGAAATCGTAGCCGAGGGCGAACGAGCCGGAGTGCTCCGGCCGCCGTACGAGCTGCTGGCCGGTGGCCTCGTCTTCGGTGTCGAGCCAGGTGTAGCTCGCGGAGGTGGAGAGCTTTCCGAACGTGCGCCGCGCCGCGAATTCGACCCCCTGCGACGACGCCGCGGCGATGTTGCGATAGCGGAAATCGCTCGCGAAAAAGATCAGATCCTCGAAGTCACTGCGGAACAGCGTGACCGCAAAATTGCCGTTGGTCAGGTAGCGCTCGTAGCCGATTTCGACCGTGCGGCTCTGTTCCGCCTCGAGCTCCGGGTTGCCGTAAACGGGCGTGTAGAGCTCCGCGATGCCGGGCGCGCGGAAGCCTTCTCCGTACGCGGCGCGCACCTTGTGGCCGCTGCGCACCCAGGCCGCGGCGACGCGCGGTGAGAGCTCGCTACCGAACGAATTGAACTCGTCGTGACGCAGTCCTGCCGCGAGCTCGATCGACGCGTTCGCGCCGGCCGCAATGGAAACGCGGTCTTCGATGAAGAACGAGCGGCTGTCGCGCTCGCGCGCGTCGACTGCCGAGAACGCGTCGACGTGATTCGCGACTGCGTCCTCGACCTCCGCGCCGAACGAAAGCGTTCCGATGCGCGTGGCGCTGCTCGCGGTCGCGCGTGCGGAACGGTTGCGCGAGTCGGTCACGCTCTGCTCCGGGCCGAACGTGCCGAGCGGATCGGCGAACTCTTCGTCGTGCTCGATGTTGGCGACGCGCAGGTCGAACGCCCAGCCCGCGGCGTCGAAGTGCACCGGCAGCGCGAGCAGCGTTTCCTGCGCGTTCTCGCGGCGCTGCGGACTGGGGATGAACGCCGTGCCGGCGGCGTTCGGAACGCGCGGGATGCCGAGGTCGTACTCGCTGCGACGTGCGAGCAGGCCGATTGAGTAGCGTGCGCCGGTCAGCGTCGCGCCGCCGGTGAACGACGTCGATTCGAAGTCGTCGTTGGCGGCGAAACCTTCGTCGACGCGACGCTCCGCCGCGCCGTGTACGTTGACCGAGCCGAACGTCGCGGCGCCGGAGGCGAGTGCGTCGAAAAGCCCGCGCTCACCCCCTTCGATGAGCAGCGTGCCGCCGGGCGAGGTGCGGTTCGTCAATACGTTGACCACTCCGCTCATGGCCTCGGAGCCGTACAGCGCGGAGAACGGCCCGCGCACGACTTCGATCTTCTCGACCCCCGCGGTCGAGACCTGGCCGAAGTTGTACGCGGAGTAGTACGGGTAATTGACCTCGACGCCGTTCCAGAGAATCAGCGCCTGCTTCGAGCTGCCGCCGCGGATGAAGAGCGTGGCCGTCTTGCCGGGCGAGCCGGTGCGCGGTCCGGTCAGACCCGGCACCTCGCGCAGCACGTCGATGACGTCGCGCACCTCGCGGCGCTCGATCTCCTCGCGCGTGATCACGGTCGCGGTGGCGGGAGTCTCCTCCACCTCTTCCGGCAACGACGATGCCGTCACCACGATCTCCGCCGACATCGCGGACGAGGTGTTGGGATTCGCTGGTTGCGCGGTGGCCGGGATGGCGAGAGTGAGAAGAAAAAGGGGGAAAAATGAAGAGAGTTGTTTCATGACGACTCCTTCCCTCCGAAGAAGGTCGACGAATGCGTGACTGTTCGACATGGCCGGTCTCCTGGCTTCCGGGTCGTCCTCGTCACGCTCCCTTCCCGCGTTGCCGCAGTGGGGGTTCTCTCTCGCAGAGAACCGTGGCGTGAGTCGTCGCCGGTTACAGTGGCGGGGGCCGCGCCGGCATCACACCGGCTTCCCGTTCACCACGTCGAACACAAATTGGGAAAGAACTAAGGGGACGGATTCTACACGGGTCGGGGGGGTGGTGGCTGGTGGCTGGTGCCTCGGTTCTGCGGCGAGCGCTTTGTGCAGCTCGGCGCGATTCACCTGCCGTCATTTGGAGTGCGGCGACGCGAGTCGCCGCTTTCGCTGCCGCAGCGCGAGCTGCGG
>DASVRB010000606.1:0-3384 GCA_036388835.1 Thermoanaerobaculia bacterium
GCTGCAGGCGCTGCTCGACGGGAACGCGAACGTCGACAAACTTTTCTCCGATCCGATGCTGACCTCGATCATGGCGCGCGGCATTTTCACGAAGAAGGCGCGTCCGCTCTCGGTCTCCTATCTCCCTGCAGAACGTTTCTCGAACGCGCTCCTCGGGCAGTTCGTGTCGACCGCGTTCGCGCCGTCGGCGAACATCGTGGCGGAGCTCGCGAAGCTGCCGCCGAGCGGCATGCGTGAGTCGCTGAT
Organism: Thermoanaerobaculia bacterium; assembly: GCA_036388835.1. GTDB lineage: Bacteria > Acidobacteriota > Thermoanaerobaculia > Gp7-AA8 > Gp7-AA8 > QHVT01. Next base: position 247 of record DASVRB010000606.1, read on the forward strand.
CACCCTCGCGCAACGCGCCGGCGGGGATCGCGACCGCTTCCTGAACCTCGTCGAGAAGTGGTACGACGACACCATGGAGCGCGTCAGCGGCTGGTACAAGCGCGAGGCGCAGATCGTGATCGTCCTGATCTCGATCGTGCTCACGATCGCCGTGAACGTGAACACGATCAAGATCATCGACCAGCTCTACAACGATCCGGTCGCGCGCGATCGCGTTGCCGCCATCGCCGACGAATGGCTCGAGCACAACGTGAAGCCGCTGCCCGGCGGATCGGTGGCGAAGACGCCGGAGCAGCTCAGCGCCGAATACAACTCGCTGCTCGACAAGGTCGACACGACCGAGCTGCCGCTCTGGTGGAAGAGCCGCACGCCGGGCGCGTGGTGGAAGGAGTTTCGCGCCGAGATCCCGCATGCGTGGACCGGCTGGCTGCTGTCGGTGATTGCGTTATCGCTCGGCGCGCCGTTCTGGTTCGACGTGCTGATGCGCATCGCGAATCTCCGCACGAACGGCCCAAAACCGGCGCGGCGCAGCCTCGCCGATCCGCAGGACACCGGCCGCCTATAATCGAGCGAAAGGCCCCCAAACAACATGTCCTTCACGCGCAGATACCTGCTCTGGCTCCTCGTCCCGCCGGCCGTCATCAGCATCCCGCCGGCGCTGCTGTTTCTGTCGCAGGTGGTGCAGCTTTCGACGCGCGGCGCGATCGGGCTGACGCTGATGCTCGCGGTGATGTACGGCCTCGGCTGCGCGCTCTTCACGTTCGCGGTGGCGCCGCACGCGCGTAAGGTGGAGGAAGCGCTCGCCGGCCGCGGCGATCTGTCGCGCGCGATGTCGGCGTGTCTCGACCGGACGAAGATGATGTCGGTGCTGCTCTGGGTCGGCGGCGGTGCGCTGTTCGCGCTCGTCGCGGCAGCGACGTTCCTCCCCTCACCGCTCGGCTTCGCCTACTTTCTCGTGGCCGCGCTCATCGCCGCATTCGTCTCCGTGGTCTGGGGCTATGCGATGGGCAAGCACCGGCTCGCCGAGGCCGCGGAAGGGAAGCGCGTGCACTACACGGGACGCCCGCTCACGCTCGGAAGAAAGATCGCGCTCGTGTTCATCGGCTGCTTCACGATCTCCTCGGCCGCGTTGATCCTGCTGATCTCGTCGCGCGTCTCCACGACCCTCGAAACGCTGGCCATCACCTCCGCGTCCGAGCGTTTCGAGCGCGTGTTCGACACCGCGAACATCATCGCGAAAGTCGACGCTGCGGCGCTCGACACGATGCGCGACTACATCCCGCGCGATCACGCGCTGCACGTGATCGACCCGGCCGGCAAAACGCTCAGCACGAAAGATCCGCTCGATCCATCCGAGGTCGCGGCCATCCGGCGCATCGGGACGGGAGACAGCAGCGCGTTCATCGGGCCGCACGTGAGCCGGTTCGCGAAACTGAAAGACGGCTCGATTCTCGTGCTCACCGTGCCGTGGGCGCCGTACCAGAACATCCCGTTTCAGATCACCTTCTACACGTTGATGGTCGCGCTGCTGACGACGCTCGTGTTCAGCGCCGCGACGATCGTCCTCTCGCGCGACGTCACCACGCCGCTGCGGTCGCTGCGGCAACTCTCGCGCGAGATGGCCGAGGGAAACTTCGACGTCGCGCCGCGCGTGTTTGCCGACGATGAAGTCGGCCAGCTCGCCGACAGCTTCGGCGAGACACGCTCGAACTTGAGACGTCTCCTCGGGCGCGTCGGCGGCAGCGGCTCGACCATCACCGACGGCGTGCGCGTGATCATCGGCGGGAGCGAAATGCTGCTCGCGCGCTCGCAGAATCAGAGCGAGCTGACCGAAAGCTCCTCGCTCGCGCTGGAGAGCGTGCGCGGCGGCATCAGCAGCGTGCTGCAAGCCGGCGACACCGTTGCGGGCCTGACGCAGGACGCGTCGTCGCGCGCGCTCGAGCTCCAGGCCTCGGCCGAGGAAGTCGCGCGCAGCATGGACTACCTCTTCCAGTCGGTCGAGAAAACGTCGTCATCGACAACGGAGATGAACGCGTCGATGAACGAGATGTCGCAGCGGACGAACGTGCTCGCCGAGATCGGCGACGAAGTGCTCTCGTTCGTCGCGGAAATGGATTCGACCGTGACCGAGCTCCTGGCGAGCTCGCACACCACCGCGGAATTGGCGCAGCAGGTGCGCGTCGACGCCGGCGCGGGCGGTGAGGCGGTGAACCGCACCGTCGACGGCATCAACGCCAATCAAGAGCTGACCATGAGCACCGCGCGCACGATCGACGAACTGCAGCGCAGCGTCGGTCAGATCAGCCAGATCCTCAACGTCATCGAAGAAGTGGCGAACCGCACGAACCTCCTCTCCCTCAACGCCGCTATCATCGCGGCGCAAGCGGGCGAGCACGGCGCCGGATTCACCGTGGTGGCCGACGAAATTCGCGAGCTCGCCGAGCGGACGCGCGGCTCGACGAAAGAGATCGGCACGATCATCAAAGCAATCCAGAGCGGCTCGAAGCAGGCCGTGGCGAAGATGCACGAGGGGGTGGCCAAGGTCACGGACAACGTCCGCCTCGCGCAGGACGCCGCGCAGTCGCTCGAGAAAATCGTCAGCAGCGCGACCCGCTCCTACGACATGGCCACCGGCATCTCCCGCGCCCTCGGCGAGCAGTCGCAGGCCAGCCGCCGCCTGCACGAAGTCACCTCGCGCATGTCCGATCACATCGCCGAGATCAACCGCGCCACGCGCGAGCAGGCGCGCGGCACCGAGCTGATGGCGCACGAATCGGAGCGTGTGCGCGACATCGCCGCGCAGGTGAAGAACGCGACCGAAGAGCAGTCGACCGCCGGACGCGGAATCACCGTCGCGCTCGAAAAAATCTCCGACGGCGCCCGCGGCATTCGCGACCTGCTGCAACGCCAGTTGCAGGACACCGACCGCGTCGCCGACGCCTCACGAGCGATGCTCGAGATCGCGCAAAAAAACGACGCCATCGCCCGCGAGTTCACCAGCACCGTCCAAAGCCTCGTCCGCAGCGGCCGCGAGTTCGAAAGCGAAGTGACGAGATTCCGGTTCAAGGGGTCGGATTCGTAGGAAGACGGTTCAACTAATGACACGCTTCCGAGCCGATCAGATGACATGCCCCACCT
>DASVRB010000607.1:0-3344 GCA_036388835.1 Thermoanaerobaculia bacterium
GTTGAGCAGATCGCCGATCTCCTGTTTCAATTCATCGGGGCTAAACACCGTGTTTCCGGTGAAGGTGATATTGCCGAAGGCGTAGCGCCGCCCTTCCACGATGGCGATGGTCGCGTTCATCGTCGTGCCACCATTCGCGGCGGTGTAGTTCGGCGCCTGGACGATCGCGTTCAGAAAACCTTCCGAGATGTAGAGCCGGCGAACGAGGTCTACGCCTTCATCGACGTCGCCCGGGACGAACGGCAACGCGCGTTCCGTCTTACCGTACCGCTCGCGCGTGGGTCCGACCACGAAGTCGAAGAGCTTCTCCGTCGCGATGTTTTCATTTCCGACAAAGTTGACCGCACCGAGCGTGATCCGCGGCCCTTCATCAATGTCGAGGCGGAGGCGATTGCCGGAAATGGTGTAGCGGACCTCGACTTTTTCGTAGCCGCTCTTGCGGTAAAACAGCTCGAGGAAGAACGCCGCATCATCCGCGCGAGCCGCCGTTAGTCCGAGATCGTTGATCGCGGTGATCTGCTCCTTTAGCTGCGTCCGGAGCTCTTTGTCGTCGAACGCGGTCGCGCCTGTGATGGTGACGTTGTCGGCGGTTTGCGCGATTTTCTTCTGCTCCTTTTCGACTTTTTTCTCCGCGCGATCCCGCTCTTCGAGTCGCGGCGCGTCGACCGCGCGTTGGGCGCGTGCGGTGGGCACGACTCCGCAGCAGACCGCCGTGACTAAGCAGAGCACGAGGAGCGAGTGGCATGTCCTCGGCCCGCCGGGTCGGGAGACACGGCCTACAACCACCGGACGGCCCGCCGCGGCCCTGCATGCGTCTTCACCCTCCGCCGCGGCGCTGCACGCGTCTTCACGCTCCGCCGGGCTCGTGCATGCGTCTTGGCGATGTAGGCCGCGTCTCCCGACGCGGCGGGCCGAGGACGCGGCCATCTCCCAAAGAACAGCGAACACGCCCGCGGCTGTTGTAGCGACGCCGCTCTGTCGGCGTAACACGCTCTGCCTGTAATCCACGCTCCCAAACGGCGACGCAGCGCCGTCGCTACAACCAACCTCCGCGAGCCCCATGCCTGTCGTCATCGGAAGCGAATCAGATATTTCACCGTGCCGCGGAAGTCGCCCTGCACGCCGATGTCGCCAATCACCAGGACCTTCTCGTTCACACGATAGCGCGCCGTCGCGGTCTGCTGCCCGGTGCGCGGGTCAACATTGCCGACATCTACCTGCAAGCGATCGAACACGGAGTTGGTCTGGGTGGGCTGACCCTTCTTGAACATCTTGTGATAAAGCTGCTGGCCTAACAACATCAGCGCGCGACCGGCAAGCACGTTGCCGCCGCCCATCAATTCCTCGCGTGTCGTCCCGGTGGCGAGCAGAGAGATGATTTCCTCTTGTGGCAGCGGCGGCTCGCTCGTGAAGACGGCTTCGGGCTGGTTTGCCGTGCCGTAGATGTAAACCCGGATGGTGTAGTCCTTGATCAGCGACCGCCCCTGGATATCGAGGCCGGGGTTAAATGGATCCTGCGGGTTGAAGTAGATGAAGCCCTGCGAAATCTCGAGCCGGCTGAACGGGAGCGTCGCTTCCACATTCTGCAGCCGGACTGAGCCGTCGATGCGAGGCTCCAGACCGGTGCCCGAGAGGCGCATGTCCACGAGCGCGCCGCCATTCGCGAGGTTCCCGCGGATCATGAATGGGTCTTTCGTTTTGATCGCGACGTCGAACTTCCAATCACGCAGCGGCGGGTCTGGAAACGACAAGTCCGGAGTGGCCGCCGGTGGCTTCGGCGCAGGCGGCGGACGTCCCGGCATGCCGATCGGGATCAGGTCGAGGTTCTTGAGGAACTGACTGTTTGTGATTGCGACATTGCCGCTCACCGTCGCGCCGGCGAGCGGTCCCTCTACTCGGATGTTCGCATCCACACGCGCGGTGAGATCGTCGTTGCGCGCGACGAGCACCGCGTCGGCGCGGAGTTGAAGATCGAATGTCGGCTCGGTCAGCTTTGGAAAGCCGATCTGCCCCGCCACCGTGAACGGGCCGCCCGCAAGCTCTCCGCGGAACTGCTGAAAGTTCAACGAGTCGCCGTCGAAGACGAGCCGCGCGTTGAAGTTCGTCAGCGCGGGCAAGGTCGCGTTGCTGAAACGCGCCGCGTTGATCGTCATGTCCGCCGACCCGCTGAAGACGGGCTTCGCAATTGTGCCGCCGACGTTTACATCGAGCGCGGCATTGCCATCGATGCGCTGCAGCGCCGGGACGAATTGGCGGACGAAATTCACAGAGCTGCGCGGCATCTGCACGCGCGCGCGCACCGGCGTTTGCTCATCGAGCTTCTTGTTCTCGACCATGCGCGCAACCGGCAGCGGCATATCCGCGGTGATCTGCACCGGCTCGATGCGCGCCTGCTGCAGGCGGCCGTTGAGAACCAGCCGATCATTCTCGATTCGGGCGTTGATGCCGAAGGTGGCGGGCGTGAAATCCTCCAGCTTCTCGGAGCGCAACCCAGTGAGCTGCAGATCGAGTGCCGCCCGCAGGTTTTGCAGCGTCCCTTGCGCATCGAGCTTCACATTCACAAGCCCGGCGACTGGCACTTCCTTGCCGAGATCTTTAGTCAGCTTGTCGATCTCCAGGTTTTGCGTTTGGAAGTTCACCATCACCTGGCCGTCGGTCGGAAAGAGCGGCCGATCCGTCCCGACGTTCCCCCAGACGAACGGCACAGAGACATAGCCGTCGGCGTATTTCGCTTCGCCCTGGATCACCTGGATTTTCGTCATCTCCAGCGTCGAGCCTTTCGCCTGCATGATTGCCTGGAACATGAGCTTGTCGCTCGCGGCGTAGATGATCGGCACGTTTAGCTCCTCGGGCGTGTAGGTCGCGTCGATCGTGGCTTCGACTTTGTCCACGGTGTCGAACCGGCCGCCCTTCAGCGTCAGCTTCAGGTCTCCAGTGTTCTTGAAATCGGAGACCGTGCCGTTGCCGTGCCAGTTGACGGCGAGCGCGCCGGCGAGCTCCGTCTTCTTTTCAGGCGTGCCAAGCAACGACTCGAACGTGCTGAGGTCCGCGACGTTCAACGCCAGCGCGCCCGAGTACGGATACGGCGCCTTGATGCCGGCGGTGCCGTTCGCCGCGACGTAATCGCGGTCGTTCAAACGCGCGGTCAGATCGTTCAGGTAGACGATGTTGCCGGCGATTGTGCCGTGCGCGCTGACCTCCGGAACGGTGAGCTTCTGCGCGCGCAGATTCGTCCCTTTGAGATTGAAATAGCCGCCGCTCAGCGTTGCTCCGAGATCCGTCCCGCCGTTCAAGTAAACTGACCCGCTCACCTTCGCAGCGTCACCAATCCAGAACTGCGCGAC
>DASVRB010000608.1:0-4271 GCA_036388835.1 Thermoanaerobaculia bacterium
ACTCTCGCCGACCCGCCCAGGAAGGTCATCAAGTACGGCCACTGGAACTCCACCCACTCCCGCACATCCACCCGTTCCATCATGCATTTAGCTTACGCCGGGAGTAAGTTAGTGCGTATGGGCTAAAGCCCGCCGCTCCACCACAACCGTTTTACGCCGCTCTTTTCACCGGCAACCGCAGCACCATGCTCGTGCCGACGCCTTCGATCGAGGCCACGCTCACTTCGCCGCCGTGTGCTTCGACGACCTGCTTGACGATGTACAGGCCGAGGCCTGTGCCGCCGCCGCCGCGGAGCGACTTGTTCTTGCTCTGCTTGTATTTCTCCCAGATGCGGTCGACTTCCTCGGCGCGAATACCCATGCCGGTATCCGTCACCGTGACCACGATCGCATCCGGCACGTCGCCGTTGCGGACGATCTGCGCGCCGACCGAGATCAGCCCCTTTTTCGGAGTGAATTTGAGCGAATTCGAGATCAGGTTGATCACCGCCTGCGTCAATTTCTCGACGCTGCCGATGATCTGCGGGACGTCGCGGCCGTGCGCGCTGAGGAGGAAGATCTCGTCGCGCGCGGCCACCGACTGCAGGCTGCGCACAGCGCGTTTCAGCACGCCGGCGACGCGCACCGGCTCGTTCTCCATCAGGAAGTTTCCGGACTGGATCTTCGAGAAATCGAGGATCTCGTTGATCAGCCCCATCATCCGTTCCGACTCGCGATGCGCTTCCTGCAGCAGGTCGGCGTAGAGCGAATCGAGCTTCGTCCCTTCCTGACTCAGCACGAACTCGAGCGTCCCCTGAATCCCCGAGAGCGGTCCGCGCAGGTCGTGCACGATCTGCGCGGTGAAGTCGGACTTCGCCTGTTCGGCCTCGCGCTGCTGGGTGACGTCCTCGAACGACAGCGCCACGCCGGGGCCGTCGTCGTCCGGGACGGTCATGATGTAGTCGATGCGGAAGACGCGGCCTTCGATCTCCACGTCGATCGTTTTCTGATCGTCGCCGTCGAGGAAGAAGCCCTGCAGCCAGCCGCGCTCGCCCGCCACGGCACGCGAAGCTTCTTTGAGCCAGGCCGCCGCGTCATTGCCGAACGATTGTTCGAAGGCGCGGTTGCGATAGCGCACCACACCGTTTTCGCCGACCACGGCGATGGAGGAAGCGAGGTGATCGAGCAGCGAGAGCGCGAACGTCATGACGGCACCGTAATGGCGCGCTCCTGCTGGAGCTTGGCCAGGATGAAGATCGTGTTGAACGGATCGAACGGGCTGAGGATCATCAGCTTCTGGACGTCGAGCCGCCCGTCGATGAGAGAGACGAGATAGCCCTCCTGGGCGTTGAGGTCGAAGCGGTCGAAGTTCGTCAGAAAGTCGGCGCTGAGCTTCGGCACCGCCTGCAGCCCGCGCGGATGCGCAAGAAAATCGCGCACGATGGCATTGCGGATGATCTCGACATACCCGCGCAACGAAAGGTCTTCGCCATACTGCCGGCGCGCCTCCAGCAGCTTCGTGTACGTGTGCCAGACGCCGTTCTGCTTGATCGAATCGCCCACGAGGCGAGCCCATGACGGTCCGGGCGGGGAGGGAGGGGAGGACATGGGAGGGCGATTCTAACCAAAGACACGTCGCGGCCCCCATCTTGTCATCCGAGCGTAGTCGAGGGACCTGGGCGGGTGGTGGGGCGCGACGCACACGCCTCCCGCGACCCGCCCACCCAGGTCCCTCGCTACGCTCGGATGACAAGGTGCGGCGGCGAGGGGTGTTTCGTTCGACGCAAGGAGGGACAGGCAGGATTGCCTGTCCTCCACTTGCCGCATCGTTCGTACAGCGCGCACGAGGCTTGGCCAACCAACGCCGCCGGCCGTGCCGGCCGGGATGACAGCGCCCCCCGCGCATGGTTAACTTCCCGCGTGACCGACCAGACCCTTCATCCGGTGACCGATCATCAGCTCGTTCCGGCCGCGCCTCCCTCCCGGCGCAAGTCGCGGCTGCTCACGCTGCTCGTGGCGGCGGTGCTCGGCATTCCGGCCGGGTTCATCTTTGCGCACGCGGTGCGGATGCCGGTCGTGAAGCAGCTCGCGAATTACCAGCCGGCCATCATCACCCGCGTGTACGACCGCAACGGCGTGCCGTTCGCCGAGTACTCGATCCAGAAGCGGATCGTGGTGTCGAAGCGCGACATGTCGCCGCTGCTCGTGCAGGCCATCATCGCCACCGAGGATTCGGCGTTCTATAAACATGGCGGCGTCGATCCGAAAGCGATCGCCCGCGCCGCGCTCAAGGACATCATCGAGCGGCGGCACGCGCAGGGCGCCTCGACGCTCACTCAGCAGCTCGCAAAACAGGTTTTCCTGACGCCGGAGAAAACGTTCCGCCGCAAGATCAACGAGGCGTTCCTGGCGGTGCAGATCGAGAAGGATTTCACCAAAGACCAGATTTTCGAGCTGTATGCGAATCAGGTCTATCTCGGCCACGGTGCGTACGGCGTCGAGGCCGCGTCGCGGATGTATTTCGGCAAGCACGCGAAGGAATTGTCGCTGCCGGAAGCGGCCGTGCTGGCGGCGCTGATCCGCTCGCCGATGTATTACAGCCCAATGACGCACATGGACCGGGCCATGATGCGCCGCAATTACGTCCTCGGCCGGATGCTGAATGAGAAATTCATCACCCGCGAGCAATATCAGCAGGCGACCGGCGCGCCGATCGTGCTCGGCACTTATAAGGAAGAGGCTCCGCGTGTCGGCGCCTATTTCTCCGAGCAGATCCGCCAGTACATCGAACAGAACGAGAAATTCGGCGCGGAAGAGCTCTACAACAGCGGCCTGAAAGTCTATTCGACGCTCGATCTCAGAATTCAGCAGATCGCCGAGGCGGCATTGCAGCGCGGCCTGCGCCGCTTCGACAAACGGCGCGGTTTCCGCAGGCCGACACGCAATCTCGTCGCCGAAGGACTCGACCCCGAGGCCTATCGCGATCCGAGTTGGAGCAACGAGCCGGCCACAATCGACAAACTCTACCCGGCCGTCGTGCTCGACGTGACCAAAGACGTCGTCACTGTGCGCCTGCACCGCGAGCAGATCGAGCTCGACGCGAAGGCGTGGGGCTGGACGAAGAAAAAGACATTGCAGGGTGTGCTCAAGCGCGGCGACGTCATTCACGTCCTGCAGGCCGAGGATCCGAAAACACAGACACGTAAATGGATGCTCGACCAGATGCCGAACGTGCAGGGCGCGGTGGTCGTGCTCGACGTGAAATCGGGCGAAGTGCGTGCGCTCGTCGGCGGCTATGACTTTGCGCATTCGAAATTCAATCGCGCCGTTCAGTCGCGCCGGCAGACCGGCTCGGCTTTCAAGCCGTTCGTTTATGGCGCGGCGTTCGAAAAAGGATTGACGCCGGCCGACACGCTGTTCGACGCACCGATTGCCATTCCGGTCGGCGATCAGATTTACGCGCCGAAGAATTATTACGGCAAATACGCCGGCATTGTGACGATTCAGCGCGCGCTGGAGCTGTCGATCAATGTGCCGGCGGTCAAGACGTACATGATGACGGGCGGAGATCGGGTGGTCGATTTCGCACGCCGTCTCGGCATTACCGCCGATCTGCCGAAATACCCCTCGCTGTCATTGGGCGCGGGTGGTGTGTCGCCATTGGAGATGACCGCCGCGTACAACGTCTTCATCAACAACGGCGTCTATACCAAACCGCGTTTCGTGAAGAAGATCGCCGACCAGACCGAGCGCGTGCTCGACGAGCAACTGCCCGAGCTCTCCGAGGCCACCTCGCCGCAGGTCGCGTTCGAAGTTGCGTACATGATGAAAGGCGTGGTCGACCGCGGTACCGCATACGCCGCACATACGCTGGCCAGCCCCATTGCCGGAAAAACCGGTACGACCAACGGCTATACCGACGCCTGGTTCATCGGCTTCTCGCCCGAATACACCGTCGGCGTCTGGACCGGTTATGACGATCCGTCGAAATCGCTCGGTGGCGGCGCTACCGGCGCAGACGTGCCGCTCCCGATCTGGATCGACATCTTCAAACAATTCGAAGAACAGAAACTGCGTGTGGCCAAGCCCGACTTCGAGCCGCCGCCGGGAGTGGTGGTCGTACCGATGGACCTCCATACCGGACGCCGCGGCACCGGTCCTTGTGGCCGCGTCGTCAAGCAGGCTTTTGTAGCAGGACAGGAGCCGGACAAGGATTGCAGTGGCAGCAGCGTCAATGTCGCGCGTCTGCCGTATTACCTGCAGCGTCCGATGTATCAGGCCAAAGAAGGGGA
>DASVRB010000609.1:0-12217 GCA_036388835.1 Thermoanaerobaculia bacterium
CTCCGAGGAACTCCCGAGGAACTCCGAGGAACTCCGGAGAAACGTCACTCCTGCCCCACCCTGTGAACCCTCAGCAAATTCGTCTTGGCGCGCTGGTAGATCGGCGAGCCCATCAGGATGACGAGGCGGTCGCCGGGACGGACGATGTCTTTGGCCAGCAGGAAATCGTCGACGCGGTCGACGATCTGTTCGTGGAACTCCCCCGCCTCGCGGAGCACGAACGGCTGCACTCCCCAGAGCAGGTTCATCCGGCGCGCGACCCGGCTCGAGACAGTGAGCGCGATGATCGGTACGGCGGGACGGAACTTCGACATCAGGCGCGCGGCGAACCCCGATTGTGTGAAGACGACGATGTACTTCGCTTCGAGCTGTTCGGCGGCGTAGTTCGCGGCGCCGGCGAGCGCGTCGGTGAACTCGTCGGTCTCGGAGTCCTTGCGGAACGGCTCGCGCTCCCATTCGTGACTGACGTGGTGGCGATTGGCCTCGGCCGCGAAGACGATCCGGGCCATCATCTGCACCGCCTCGACCGGGTATTTGCCCGACGCGGTCTCCGCCGAGAGCATGACGGCGTCCGATCCATCGAAGATCGCATTCGCGACGTCCGACGCCTCGGCGCGGGTCGGGCGTGAATGCGTGGTCATCGACTCCAGCATCTGCGTCGCCGTGATGGCAAAACGGCCGAAGCGGCTCGCGCGCGCCAGCACCTTCTTCTGAATGATGGGGACCGCTTCCGGCGGCAGCTCGACGCCGAGGTCGCCGCGCGCGACCATCACGCCATCGCTCGCCTCGAGGATCTCGTCGAGGTTGTCGATGGCCTGCGGTTTCTCGAGCTTCGAGATGATCTGCACGTCATCACCCCCCTCGGCGTGCAGCAGCTCGCGCAGATCGAGGACGTCCGATTTGCGGCGGACGAACGAGGCGGCGATGTAGTCGACCTGCTGCTCGACCGCGAACGCGACGTCCTTCTTGTCTTTATCGGTGATGGCCGGGATGGTCAGCTCGGAGTCAGGGAAATTCATCCCTTTCTTCGATGAGATCGGGCCTCCATGAATCACGCGCGTGGAGACCTGCGTCTGGTCCACCGAGGTGACGACCAGCTCGACGAGACCATCATTGATGAGGATGCGATGGCCGATCTGCACTTCCTGCGGCAGTGGCGTGAACGGCGTCGAGACCTCCCGCGCGTTGCCGATGCGCGGCTCAGTCGAAATGAGAAACGGCTGTCCGGACTCGAGGTAGTGAGTGCCTTCGACTTCACCGATGCGGAGCTTGGGACCCTGGATGTCGCCGACGATTGGAATGTAGCGGCCGAGCTCCGTGGCCACATCGCGGATGATCCGGATGTTGCGGGCGTGGTCTTCGTGACGGCCGTGCGAGAAGTTGAGGCGGAACGCATCGACGCCGGTGGTGAGGAGGCGATGGATCATTTCCTCGCTGCTGCTGGCCGGGCCGAGGGTTGCGAGGATTTTCGTGCGGCGCATAGTCGGCGCGGAGTGTATCAATCGCGGCGCCAACGACTTTGGACGCTTGCGCGCGAGTCGCGCGAACGCGCGTGCTACATTCGATTTTCATGAAACGACTCTGTCCGAAAACCGGCGACGAACTGACGCCGATGCCGCGCGGCGCCTTCAAATGTTCGGGCTGCGGCGGCATGTTCCTGCCGCGCCTGATCGTGGAGCTCGTGCACGAGGAGCTCACGACGCCGGCCGCGTCCGAATCGACTGCAGCGATCGACGCACAGACCGGTCGCTGCCCGATCGATCGCTCGATCATGAGCCGCGCGGAGATCGAGCTGGAGAAAGGGCAACCGCCGATTCATCTCGAGCGCTGCAGCATCTGTCACGGCGTCTGGTTCGACGCCGGCGAATGGTCGGCCCTCGCCGAGCGCCAGTTGCTCGAACGGCTCGATGAGTTCTGGACCGCGGAGTGGCGCGCAAGGCAACGCAACGAGCGCGAGGAAGCGAGTCACGATCGCCGCCTGCGCGAGGCATTCGGTCCCGAGCTCTACGACGCGCTGCAGTCGATCGCCGCGAAGATCAAGGGGCATGAACGGCGGTCGCAGGCGTTGGCGTTCATCAGAGAACGGAGCGAGGAGTAAGTTTCTAAAGTGGAGCGGCGGGCTTCAGCCCGCCGACTATCGATTGCTCGGCGGGCTAAAGCCCGCCGCTCCACAAGAGAACGTTACCGCGCGGCCAACACCGGCTGCAGCGACCTTCCCACCACCTGCGCGATCGCGTCCACCTGTTGCACGACCTGCTCGAACGCTTCCGGCAGCAGCGCCTGCGGACCGTCGGACAGCGCTTCTTCCGGTTTGTGGTGCACTTCGATCAACACGCCGTCGGCGCCCGCGGCGATGGCCGCACGCGACATCGGCAGGACTTTGTTGCGCTTTCCGGTGCCGTGGCTCGGATCGACGAGGATCGGGAGGTGGCTGATCCGTTTGATGGCCGGGACGACGGAGAGGTCGAGGGTGTTGCGGGTGTGATCAGCGAAGGTGCGCACGCCGCGTTCGCACAGGATCACGTTGTAGTTCCCCTCGGACATGATGTATTCGGCCGACAGGAGCAGCTCTTCGAGCGTCGCGGACATGCCGCGCTTGAGCAGCACCGGCTTCCGCGCGCGTCCGGCGCTCTTGAGGAGCGAGAAGTTCTGCATGTTGCGCGCGCCGATCTGGATGCAGTCGGCGTACTGATCGACGAGCTGCAGCGACTCGTGATCGACGGCCTCAGTGACGACCGGGATGTCGAACTCTTCGCGCACGCGGGCCAGGATCTCCAGCGCTTTTTCGCCGAGCCCCTGGAACGAATACGGCGAAGTGCGCGGCTTGTAGGCGCCGCCGCGGAACAACTGACCGCCGGCGCGCTTGATCCGCTCGGCGATGGTGCGGGTCTGCTCGAGCGATTCGACCGCGCATGGACCGCCGATCACGACTACGCCGTTGCCGCCTACATCGACACCGCCAACATTGATGATGGAATCGTCCGGACGCACTTCGCGGCTCACGAGCTTATAGGCCTGCGAGACCGCGATCACTTCCTTGACGCCGGGGAAGTTCTCGATCACCGACGGATCGGCTTTACCGGAAGTTCCGGTGATGCCGATCGCGGTGCGGAAGGCGCCGGGAATGGGATGCGCCCGGAATCCGAGGCGCTCGATGTGGCGCACCACCGCCTCGATCTGTTCGGGGCGCGCGGTGGCATCCATGACGATGAGCATTGAACTGTCTCCTGGGGGCGGACGCCGTGACGCGCCGCGGAATCGATGTTCCGCCGGAGGGCGTTGACCGGTCCGTCAGTATAATCGAGCGCCCGAGCGGCAGATTCCGGAGACTCCCATGAAGAAAACACTGACCATCCTCGCCTGCACCTTCTTCTTCAGCGCCCCCGCGTTCGCCAAGTACATCGTCGTGCTGAAGAACGGCACCCGCTACACCGCGAAAGCAAAGTGGACGGTCACGAACGGCAGGGCTCTGGTGCTGCTCGAGAACGGCCAGTCGCTGCAGCTCGACCCCGCGCTGATCGATGTCGCGAAATCGGAGCAGTTGACGAAGATCGGCCTCGCGAACGCGAACGTCATCGACCTCAACGCGGACATACCGAAACCAAAACAGGTCGAGCAGCCGTCCCTTGGCTCGCAGATCAAGCTCCGCCGTCCGACGCAGCAGAAGATGCAGGAGGAAGTCGCGCCGTCGAAGCCGTCCGCCGCCGCGCCGCTCGCCCCCGGCGCCGGCACGATGTCGGCGCAGGTGATCGACAAGTTCCAGCGCGCCTACGAGAACGTCGGCATCTTCGAGCACAAAGTCGAGTCGAACGGCGCGCGCGCCATCCGCGTCGAGCTCACCGCCGACACCGAAGAGCGCGTTTTCAACGCCATCTCCGCCACCTCGTTCCTGATGGTCCGCAACGCCGGCGTCGACGCCGCGCAGATCGACGTCGTCGAGCTCTTCATGCGCACCACCACCGGCGGCGCCGCCGGCCGCTTCCAGATGACCCGCGCCGACGCCGAAGCACTCGACAAGCGCACCGTGTCGCAGCACGAGTACTTCATTCGGAAAGTCATCTATTGAGTGGAGGACAGGCAATCCTGCCTGTCCCCTTTCTCACTTCCCACAGAAGATACAGATACTCACTTCACCACTTCCGCCCGCACGTCCTTCCCCCCAAACACCATCACGTAACGAAAGTCGCGCGATTCGGGCGTGGCGATGACGGTTTCGCCAGGTGCGAGGACGAGCGGCCGCAGTCCCCATTCCACCAGCGCGAGCTCGTCGCGCTCGTTTGCGTAGCGGAGGCTCACGACCTGGCTGGCGCCCGCTTTCGGCGCGACCGTCACCTGCACGCGCCCGCTGGTCCGGCCAAAGTCGAACGCGGTCGCGCGCTCTCGCTCCGTCCCCGCCACGGCCACGCCGCTCACGGTCTGCACGGTCGGTACGTATCCGATCTGTTCGAATGTCTCTCGCGGCGGCAGCGTCTCGGCAAGCGGTTTATCCAGCTCGCGGTGCGCGACGGTGAGGTAGTTCCAGCGCCCGATCGGCGGCTCCCCGATCACCACAGGCGCCGAGGCGAGTTGCGGCAGATCGCGCACCAGCAGCGCAGGCGTCCATGCCCGGTAGATCTTCCACTCCCCGTTCGTGACCACCCAGTTCGCCACCTCGGGGCTGAGATCGATCGCCGCGATCACGCCCCCGACGCCGCGCGGCGCACGCACCGCCACCACGATCCGGTTGCGTCCCGTCTTCACGAGGTGAGAGATGTCGTACGTGTCGAGGGTGCGGTCCTCTTCCGTCACCAGCCGTCCCGCGATCTTGTTGCCGTTGACGTAGACCGTGTACTCCGGATCGCCGAGGACCTTGAGGCGCGTGTAATAGCGCCGCGCCGGAAGATCGAAATCGCGTGCCGCGAAGAACGCCACCGGGATGTTGTCGCTCATCCGGTGCGGCGCCCAGATCCACTGCGCGCGGCCGGTCACGTCGAAAAACTTCTGCGAATACGTCCGCTCCAGCTTCGCGAACGCGGCCGTGAAGACGAATACGAACAGGCCGGCAATGGCCAGCCGGCGCATCAGTTCGCGGTCGCTCGGGGCAATGACGTGCGCGGACGACATTCGGGGGCGCGATTGTAGTGCCCTGCTATCATCCGGCGCTTCGATGAGGAGCGTGATCGTGATCCCGGCGCGGTGGGCTTCGACGCGCTTTCCCGGCAAGCCGCTCGCCCCCATCGCCGGCACGTCTCTCATTCAGCGCGTGTACGACCGCGCCGCGAAATCGCAGCGCGCGGCCGCGGTTTACGTCGCGACGGACGACGATCGCATCGAGCAGCATGTGCGTGCGTTCGGCGGCAACGTGCTCCGCCCCGAGGGAGAGTTCCAGACCGGCACCGACCGCATCGCCGCCGCGCTGCGACTGTCGGGCGACGCATACGACGCGGTGGTGAACGTGCAGGGCGACGAGCCGCTGATCGACGTCGGTAACGTCGACGAGCTGATCGACCTCCTCGGCCGCAACGCCACGGAGATGGCCACCATGGCCTGTCCTCTCTCGACGGCCGAAGAGTTCGAGGCGCGCGACGTCGTGAAGGTCGTGATCGACGAGCAGTCGAACGCGCTCTATTTTTCGCGCGGGCAGATCGGCTCGCGCGAGACCGCGCTGCGGCACATCGGCGTTTACGCGTATCGCCGTGAAGCGCTCGAGCGCTTCGTTTCGCTGCCGCAGTCGCCGCTCGAGCTCGCCGAATCACTCGAACAGTTGCGGGCGCTCCAGCGCGGCTTTAAAATCGCCGTGCTTCAAACCTCAAAGCCGCACCTCGGCGTCGATCGCCCCGAGGACGTGGCCCGCGTCGAGAGCGAACTTGCGAGACTTCATGCGTAAACCGGGAGACTGCCGTTCGTGAGCGTTTTGCTCACTGCTCTCGACTCCTCGTCCCCTCACTCCACCACTCTCCTCACCCGACAAACTGCAGGACTCGCAAAGAAGAATGATCGCGACAGAATTCGTCTGCCTCGCCACGCCTTCTTCGTTCTGAGCTCTTCATTCAACGCTCTTCATCCAACCAGCCTGGAGGCGCACTCATGAGCACCAAGTACATCTTCATCACCGGCGGTGTCGTTTCCGGCCTCGGCAAAGGCATTGCGGCCGCTTCGATCGGAGCACTCCTCGAGGCGCGCGGCTTCAAGATCACGATCCAGAAGTTCGATCCGTACGTCAACGTCGATCCCGGCACGATGTCGCCGTTCCAGCACGGCGAAGTTTTCGTGACCGATGACGGCGCCGAGACCGACCTCGACCTCGGCCACTACGAGCGATTCACCTCGATGCGCGGCACGCGCAAAAACAACTACACCACCGGCCGCATCTACCTGAAGGTGATCGAGAAGGAACGCCGCGGCGACTACCTCGGGAAGACCGTGCAGGTCATTCCGCACATCACCGACGAGATCAAGCGCTGCATCCGCGACGTCTCGGAAGGGGTCGACGTCGTGATCGTCGAGATCGGCGGCACCGTCGGCGACATCGAATCGCTCCCCTTCCTCGAAGCGATTCGCCAGTTCCGCCTCGAAGCCGGCCGCGGCAACGCCATCAACGTCCACCTCACGCTCGTGCCGTACATCAAAGCGAGCGACGAGCTGAAAACGAAGCCGACGCAGCACTCCGTGCAGACGCTGCGGCAGATCGGCATCCAGCCCGACATCCTCCTCTGCCGCTCCGACCGCACCATTCCGGACGAGATGAAGAAAAAAATCGGCCTCTTCTGCAATGTGGAAGAGGAATCGGTCGTCCCGGCGTACGACGTCGACTTCATCTATCAGGTGCCGCTCGCGTTCGCGCGTGAGGGACTCGACGAAATCCTGCTCGACAAACTGCATCTGCCGCATGAAGAGATCGGCTCACTCACGAAGTGGGAAGAGATCGTGCGCAAGATGCGGCATCCGGAAGATGAAGTGCGCATCGGCTTCGTCGGCAAGTACGTCGATTTCGGCGATTCGTACAAATCGCTCAATGAAGCGCTGGTGCACGGCGGAATCGCCAATGGCGTCAAAGTGCGCATTGTGTATATCGACTCCGAGGGGCTCGAAGAAGAGGGCTACCACGGCGAACTGGCGACTGTGGACGGGATTCTGGTCGGACCGGGGTTCGGCTCGCGCGGCGTCGAAGGGAAATTGCGCGCAATTCGCTATGCACGCGAGCGGCGCATCCCCTTCTTCGGGATCTGCCTCGGCATGCAGTGCGCCACAATCGAATTCGCGCGCAACATGGCGGGCATGGTCGGCGCAAATTCGACCGAGTTCGACGACGAAGCGCCGTACAAAGTCATTTACAAGCTGCGCGACCTGATCGGCGTCGACGCCCTCGGCGGCACGATGCGCCTCGGTAAATACCCGTGCAGTCTCAAAGAAGGCTCGATTGCGCGCGACGCATACGGCGTCGATTTCGTCGAAGAGCGCCACCGCCATCGCTACGAAGCCAATCCCGAATACATCCCGCAACTCGAAGAGCGCGGCTTCCGCGTCACCGGCGCCTCACCGGACGGAAAATTCGTCGAGATCATCGAGCTCGAAGGCCACCCCTGGTTCCTCGGCTGCCAGTTCCACCCCGAATACAAATCGCGCCCCAGCGCCCCGCACCCGCTCTTCCGCTCCTTCATCGGCGCCACCCTCGGCTTCAAGAACGCCAACAAAACCACAATGCACATGCAGCAACCGGCAGAAGTAGCCGAAGCATAGTTTGGAGTGCGGTGGCGCGAGCCACCGCTTTCTTCAGGAGGCGCAAGCCTCCGCCCTCCGCCGAGGCTCGCGCCTCGGCTCACCAAAGCGGCGACTGGCGTCGCCGCACTCCAACCTAGTATTCGTGGACGCCGATGTCGCGGCGTTTTCCGCGGCCAGCGCGCGAGTTGCCGAAGAAATCGTTCGCGGCGCCGTCGTTGCTGCCGGCGTCGATCAGCGGTGAGCCGGGCTGTAATTTGTAATCCGTCACGGCGCCACCGCCGGGATTGACGAGCAGTGGGTCTGCAGTGACGTCGCCTGTGCCGCGTTTGATTGTGGCCGCATCGCCGCCGCCATACCACGAATTGTTGCGGTATGTGATTCCGCGGTCCGGAGCCTCTGCATAAGGGCGGCCGTATTTTTGGTAGAAAACGTTGTTTGCCACGACCGTCGTACTGTGAATATTGCCGCCCGGCAGCCAGAGCATCGCGTAATTGGTGCCGTAGAAGAGATTGTTCGCAATGACGGTGTTGTGTAATCCGCCGCCGTGCTCGCCGTTCCAGTAACTGAGGCCGGTTTCGCAGCGCACCACGATGTTGTTGGTAATGGTGAGGCGGTTCAGTGGGTTCTGTTCGGCGTAATCCTCATTGGCGGCCATGATTCCGGCGGGCGGGCCTTCACCGCGGCGGAATTGCTGTCCCGCGCTGCACCAGATGACATTGCTGTCGACGACCGTCGACTGTGCGTTGTCGAGGTACAGATTGATGCTGAAATTGTCGCGGATGGTATTGCCGCGGATCGTTCCATTGTCACTGACGATGTAATCGATCCCTTCGCCGTAATTTTCGTAGACGTGGTTGTTCGTGATCTCGACGCGGTCGGCGCGGTACGCGGAGATCGCCTGCATCCAGACCTTTCCTTTGCGGCGCACGCGGTTCGACAGCACGCAGTGATAGACGGTGTTGGCGCTGATGACGATGTTGTGCGTGGAGCCGACGGCCGTCTTTTCCGAAGCCATGGCGTTGATGCCGCCGCCGCCGCAGTCGTGCACCGTATTGCCGATCGCGGTGATGTGATGGGAGTCGTAAATGTAGATGCCGCCGTTACGGCCGCCGCGCACTTCGAATCCGTCGATACGGATGTAGGAGCTGCGGCCGATGACCACCACGCCATTCGCATTCGCGCCGTTGCCGTCGATGATGGCCTTCTCGCCGAGGTATGGGCTGAGGCGGATCGGGGCATTCTCGCGGCCCGCCTTTTCCCAGATCGTCACCGTCTCGCGATAGGTGCCGCCGCGCACGTTGATCTGATCGCCCGCTTTGGCCTTGTCGACCGCGGCGCCGATGGTCTTCAGCGGCCGCTGCATGCTTCCGAGGTTCCGGTCGTTCCCCCTCGGTGCGACAAAGTACGTCGCGGCCTGAAGGCTGCTGCTGAGGAAGAAAACGAGGAGGAAGGGGGCGAAACGCGGCATTCGTTCCTCGTGCCGGTTGCACGCGGCGCGCCGAGGCACGGAGTATGCCTGTGACGCCATCGTGACCGAGCAAGCAACGACCCCAGCCACCGCCGTCGACAACCTCAATCAGGCCGCCTGGTCGAAGCCCGAGGGCGTGGCCGTTTTCTCCGGCTACCACGGCTTCATCGATGCGGGCGAACGCGCCGCCTTCCTAGCCGTCGCTCCACGCGTGCGCGGCCAGGCCACCCTCGACGTCGGCGTCGGCGGCGGCCGGACCGTCTCGCTGGTGCGCCTCCTGACCGACGACTACATCGCCGTCGACTACGTCCCGGCCATGGTCGAGGAGTGCCGCCGCTTCTATCCCGGCCTCGATGTGCGGGTCGGCGACGCGCGGCGGCTGACCGACTTTGAAGATTCGCGCTTCGGCTTCGTGCTCTTCAGCTTCAACGGCATCGACTCGATCGAGCACGAAGATCGCGAGGACGTTTTCCGCGAGTTCCGGCGGGTCCTCAAACCGGGCGGCTGGCTCGTCTTCTCGACGCACAACATGGAAGGGCCGAGTCATCGCGACGCGCCGTGGCGCGAATACCGGCGCCCCGCCGGCGGGCGCATCGGCAACGCCGTGCGGTGGGTCGCGCGCTTCCCGTTCAAGGTGCCGCGGTATGGGCGGCGCTGGATGAACTGGGCGCGCAATCGCCGGATCAACCGCATCGGCGACGGCTGGTCGGTGCGCGTCTCCGCCCCGCACGACTTCGGGATCATCCTGCATTACGTGACCATCGACGCACTGCATCGCGAGCTCGCGACCGCCGGCTTCACCTCGGTGGAAGTGTTCGACAGCGAGCGCGGCGCACCAGTGCGCATCGGCGACGACACGCGGCACGTGCATACGTTCCACGTCATCGCGCAAAAGCCGCGTTAATCAAGGGTACTTGTGGAGCGGTCGCCGCCTCGGCCACCGATTCGTCGAGAGAAAAAACTCGGCGGCCGCAGCGACCGCCGCTCCACCAGACCGTCACGCGCGGCCCTCCTGATATCCTCCGCCGCCATGACCGCAGCGACCTCCACCCGCTCCATCGAGATCACGCCGGAGATCCGTTTCGGCGGAGACCAGCCGCCTCTCTTCATCGCCGGCCCGTGCGTGATCGAAGGACTCGACCACGCATTGAAGATGGCCCGCACGCTCGTCCGTCTGCGCGACGAGCTGAAGATCAACCTCGTCTACAAATCTTCGTTCGACAAGGCCAATCGCTCCTCGATCGAATCGTTCCGCGGACCGGGCGTGGAGAGCGGGATGGAGATCATGCGCGCGGTGCGGGAAGAGACCGGGCTGCCGCTGCTGACCGACGTGCACGAGCCGTGGCAGGCGGAGCCGGTGGGCGCGGTGGTCGACATTCTCCAGATCCCGGCGTTCCTCTGCCGCCAGACCGATCTCATCGCCGCCGCAGCGCGCACCGGCAAAGCGGTCGGCGTGAAGAAGGGGCAGTTCCTCTCGCCCGAGGAGACGAAGAACATCATCGAGAAAGGGAGCGAGGCGGGGAACGAAAAAGTGTTCATCACCGAGCGCGGCAGCTCGTTCGGATATCAGAACCTCGTCGTCGACATGCGCGCCTTCCCGATCGTCCGCGGCTTCGGCGCGCCGGTCGTTTACGACATCACGCATTCGATGCAGAAGCCGGGCGGCGAAGGAAAGCAGACCGGCGGCACGCCGCAATTCGCCCGCCCCCTCGCCCGCGCTGCCGCGGCCGCTGGTGCCGACGGCTTCTTCATGGAAGTACACGACAACCCTGCCGCCGCGCTCTCCGATCGCACCACCCAGATCCTTCCCGACGTCGCCCGCGCGATCATCGAAGACGTGCTGAAAATTCGGGCGGCGCTACAGCCGATTTGATTTCGTTGCTGGTTGTCGGTTGCTCGTGTCCCCGTGAGTAACGGAAACGTTCGCCTGAGCAGCACGTCACAAGGAACTGGCAACCAGTAACCAGCAACCACAATGCGTTTCCGCACCATCCTCGCGATCCTCGTCGCCCTCTTTGCGATCCTGACGCTGCTCGACCGCGTCGAGCAGGTCGAGGTGCTGGCGGCGCGTGTGGCGTTGCCGGCGCTCGTTGCGCTGCTGCAGGGCAGTGCGATGGTGGCGGTGGGCGCGCTGTTGCGGCGGACGCGGCGCGTGAATGTGCCGCTCGATTTTCTCCTCGGCTATCCCGTGTTCGGGACGCTGCTGTTTCTGGTAGGACTGCTGAAAGTCTCGGCCGCGACAATGCTGCCGCTGCTGATCGTCGGGCTGCTCGGTGCGCTGGTGCTTCTGCTCAAGTGGTACGGCAGCGACGAGCGGCGGACGCGGGAACGGACCCAGCTCGAGCTGCGCTGGCCGGCGTTGTTCGTGTTTGCGGTGCTGGCGTTCGCGTTGGCCGCGGCGCAGCGCCTGCCGTTGTTCGAAGATGAAGTGGCGCTGCATCTGGCGATTCCGCACACCTGGGCGCTCGAAGAAAAAGTCGTCGAGCTGCCGCTGCTGGCCGGCTCGTATTCGCCGCTCGGCATCGAGTCCGCCGATCTCCTGCCGCTCACGCTCCTCGGCCGCGCGCGTGGCGGCCTCGCCTCGCACTTTCTCCACTGGCTGGCAACGGTCGCGGCGACGATCCTGATCGTGCGGCCGACGCGGTCGTGGCTCGCCGCCGCCGCGATCGTGACGACGCCCGCATTGGCGTTTGCTGCCGGCTGGTCGCTGATCGACTGGCCGCTGACCGGCCTCTTCGTCGCGTTGTACCTCGCGCTCGAGGACGACGATCGCGATACCGCGTCGGCAGCAACCGCGGCAGGTCTGCTGACGTCGTACGCGTTCGCGCCGTTCGCCATCGCCGCCTGGGTATTGAAGAAGCGCATCCCGACCTGGACCGCGCTCCTCGGCCTCGTGTTCTTCGTTCGCAATCTCGGCGAATGGCCGGACCTCTTCCAGCAGCGCGCGCTCGCCCTCGCCGACTACGTGTTCGAGGCGCCGTTCGTCGAACAGGCCCTCGGCGCGTCGTTGCTCGTGATGCCGCTGTTTGCGTCCGGAGTGATCGGCGT
>DASVRB010000610.1:0-4318 GCA_036388835.1 Thermoanaerobaculia bacterium
AATCGCGCCACTCCTCCGCGTCGATCAGATCGCTCCAGCGCAGGCCCGGTCCGAGTTTGTCCGCCGCGCGCGGAAGATAGCGCCGCAGCAGTTCTGCTTTGCGATCGGCCGGGCCCGCGAATGCAAACGCGATGTTGTAGCTGACCGGAATCGTACGTGCGTCGGCGCCGGGGAGGTCGCGCACACGATCGCTGAAGAACGGCAACCCTTCCGGGATGGCGATGGCGCGCTCGATCACCGTCGCCGCGTACTCCTGCGCGCGGTCAGCGAGATTCCTGCCCGCGATCTTGCGGCCCTGGCGATCGATCAGCGTTGCTCCCGGACGCGCAGTGATCGCGCTGCTCGCGGCGTCCTCCGGCACGACGATCAGGTTTGCGCCGAGGTGTCGCAGGAATCGCTCCGGCGCGCGCGAATAGACGCGGAGCCGGCATTCGCGCCGGAGGCTCGCGGGAAGTCCGCCCCGCGCGACTGCGACGAGCACGTGAAGCGCACTGCCCGCGGCAAAGTCCGGAATTGGTGCCGCTACGATCAATGGCTGGTTCTCGGTCATGGCCTGCAGGAGATGGCCGAGAAATCGAACGGCAGTTTCCGATTCGGCGGCGACCTGCTCGGCGCGCGCGACCGACGGGGCCTCCTCGCGCAGCGCTACCGGCGGACGCTCGTCCCGCCACGGCGCATTGAACGCGGTCGAGCGACCGAGATGCAGCCCGACGTCGAAGCCGCGCGGCAGCGCATCGCGCTTCCACGCGCGGCCGTGCGCAAAGTACGCCGCGCGCCGATCGTAGATGCCGGCAGACACGAGGCGCACCACGAACAGGTATTCGGCGGCGGGAAACAGCGACCACGCTTCGAGCTGGTCGTTGAGCCGCTGATGATCGGCAGGATCTGAGTCGAGCGTCATCCATGGCCGGATGGCGTCGAGCAGTTCCGCGCGAAACAGCGGCGGGTCGACGGCGATGTACTGCTCGCCGTGCAGGACGCTCTTCCCGGGACCTTCGCCTTCGCCTGTTCGCGACTGACCGCGGTAGACGGAGAGCGATGCGGGATGTCCGGTCAACGCCAACGTCCGCCTCCTACATCAGCGCGTTGTCGCGCTCGCACAGTGCCAGAAGGAGCGGCAGCTCGACGTGGACGGGAGTCGGGTAACTACGCCGCGCCTCCTCCAGCCGCTCCGGGTCATCGGGATTCGGAAACCTCCGCTCCAGATCGTCGAGGCGCGATCCCTCGGTCGCGCTCAGCGGCACGATCCATGGCGCGCCACGGCCGAAGTCGAGGCTCTGCGGAATCGCGGTGACACGAGGATCGCGCGCGGCCGCGAACTCTTCCTGAACGCTCTCGGAGATGATCCGCGCGTTGTTGAGATAGCGAGCCACACCTCTGCCCGTGCGGAGCTGCCGGAGATACGTGTGCGGCGAGTCGAGGTACGGCGCGATCCACCGGTCGTACAGCGTCCGCAGCGCGCTGCGGCGGTCATCCGACATCGTCAGCGCGACGATGCTGCTCACCGGATGTCTAGCGCCCTCGCGCCGGCGCATGTCGTGGTAGTTCTGCACGACCTGTTCGAATCCGCGCAGCAGAGCGTCGCGATGGCGCCAGTCGTCCGCCGTGAGTTGATCGTTCGGGAACGCCGCCCAGATCGGCAGGCAGAACACCATCACGCTCGCGTGCAGGTACGCACGATTCCAGAGGGCGCGGTCCGCCTTGTCGGTCGCCTGCAACTCGAAGAAGCCTTCACCCGATCCTTCGAAGAACTCGACGTCCATCGCCGACTGTGTCCGGCCAAGCCATCCGGTGCGGAGGAGAAGGCGCAGCCGGTACCACTGCTGCGCACCTTTGAGCGTCGTCGGCAGCCGCTCCCACGTCTGATATTTGCGAATGAACTCGGCGCGATTGATCGATGTGGCCGCGCCGGTCTGCGTCATGTCGAGCATGTCCGAGGAACCGGCCGCGCGGAAAAGGTGAATGCCGTCGCGCTCGAGGTAATACGTCAATGCACCCGATTGCAGGCCGGAGTAGGTGCGATACACCATCGCCTGAAAGAGGTAGCTCTTCCCGACGCCTTTGCCGCCGAGGATGCCGACCTTGTGCGTATCGGGGCGATCGAACGGTTCGTCGTCGTTCTCCTCTTCGACTTCGACGGATTCGCGAGTGGGCGCTGCGACTTCGTGCGGCACCCACGTCACCGGCTCGTCGGCGATCGTCGGTTCGGCACGCTCGGCAAGCGGCGTTTCCATCGCCGTCATCCACGCGGGCGTCGCTTCCGGATTCTCCTCGCTGTCAACCTCCGTCAGCGGCGTCTCGACCGTCCGCGCGTCGAGCTCTTCGTCGCCCCACGGGATCATCGCTCTCTCGTCAGCCATTTCCACCTCTCGTCACGGATCGGCGTCCGCCCTGCGACCGGACGGCGCGGACCTGCAATGCCTGCGGTTCGGGAGTCAGTCCACGGAGTGCGACGACGGTCGGCCGATAGATGCGAACGGTCGCGCTGCCGTCCTGGATGCGGAAACCTTCCGCCGCGGAACCGCTGCGGTCCGCGTTGGCGACGGTCTCGTCGCGCCGGAACTCGCGTGCGGCCGTGGCCAGGTTCGTCATCACTTCCTCCTGAAAGGCGTCGTGAGTCGCGCCCTGTGGAATGAGAAAGTGGAAGAAGATTTCTTCCGGAAGGCTGGAGAGCTGGAGCGGGCGTCCGGCCTCCGACTGATACACGACGCGCATCGCCACACGCAGCTCCGCGCCGGTTCCTGTCGCGGCGGGCGCGTACGAGTAGCAGTCGAGCCGGAAGTACTCGCGGTCGATCTCGTCGTAGTTCTGACAATGACATCCGGGCGCGGGCCGCACGCGCTCACCGGAAGACTCACTCGCTGCCGCGCCCTCACACCCCGGCGTCCCTTCGGCCATCTCGCGCAGGCGACGCAGCGGCAATGCCGTGAGATCCCACAGCTGACCCGGCGCCAGCGAATGTTCTCCATCGTCGATGAACGACGCCCGCAGCACCTCGTGCAGCGGCGCGTGCTCGCGCCCGATGAGCTCATCGTGATGCGGGATGCGGTAGGCCGCCCAGTTGTCCGCCCACATCGTCGCGACGGCGCCGAGATGGCCGCGGAGCGCAGTGCGTTGCGCGGCATAGTGCTCGCGATACTCGAGGAGCTGGCCATGCTGCCCGGAGATGTCTTTCGACTCCAGCTCCGCGAACAGGCGTCCGAGCTCGTGATGGTACGAGCCGGTGATTTCGCTCAGCGCCGTGAACCGGGTGTAGCTCTCCCAGCGACGTTCCTGCACGTCCCACCGGATGGCAGCTTCGCGGAGATCGGAAACGCGCGGCACTCGCCGCGGATCGAGCGCGCTCACGACCTCCGCGCTCAGCTCTTTCATCGCCGCCGCAAGCTCGTCATCGCTGTGAAGAAATGCGGCGGAGCGCCAGAGCTCCGGATCGTCGATGCCGTCCGCGAACTGCAGGCGCTTCAGTTTCGCGACCGCGCTCGCAGCGGCATCGGGACTCTCTTCCATCCGCCGCCAGTCGAAGCTCGTCGCCTCGCGAACCTCCACCTTCCACGACTGCAGCTGGCGGATGCGCTGCTCGACGCGATCTTCTGTTTTTTGGGTGATCGTCCTGCGAGCGACACACGACGCCGGCAGGATCAACAGAAGGATCATTCCAACGCTGAGCGGCCCGACCCACTGCACCAGCCGGCTGTCCGGCCGCAGCTTCACCAGCCGCGGAGCGAGCGTCGCAGCTGCCGCGAGCCCGGCCACCGAGAGTGCCAGAGCCCACGCGCGGTCGTGGTACGCCAACCCGGCCAGAGCAATTGCGGAGTTCAGGCAGGCCAGTGCGAGCGCCCAGACTCGCGCCCCCAGCCGCCCCGGCCTGTACCGGCATTTCCACGCGACCCACCACGCGATGACAGCCGCGGCCGCCGCCACGACGAACGTGCCGGGGAAGTGCAGCACGAAAAGCTCGCGCGCATCCCCGCTGCGCAGTACGAACAGCACCAGCGCGAAAACCACCGCCGAACAGACCGAGAGCACGACGGCGGGAAGCGCAAGCGCGCCGACGTTCCACAAACCCGCTCCCGCGAGTGGATCCGGCAACGCAATTTGTGACTCGGTGTGAGCTCCGCTGTAAGCGGCCATGATCCGTCGATCCCCTTCCTGCCGGTAAAGACACGAAACGGCAGAGGAGAGGTTGGAAGGCCGGCGAGATTGATGAGGATCGGCAAGAACGTGCGCTGGGAATCAGTCTTCGTCGGCCGTCAGCGTTCCACTAATCCGCGACAGCAATGAGCATCGATGAGGGGAGCGCTCTGTATGGAGTGCGGCG
>DASVRB010000611.1:0-3909 GCA_036388835.1 Thermoanaerobaculia bacterium
TGCCATTGATCCGCGTTGCTGTTCGGCGTGGACGACGCAAACGAGTTCCCCGCGAACGCCTCCCAGTCGTCGAAGACGACCGTAATCTGTGCCGTATCCGGCGAGAGCGCCTTGCTCAGCAGCGTGTAACGCGTGTCGCGCGACATCCCGCCGTCATCGTTGCCGAACTTCGCGTTGTCCTCCCGGTCGTTGATCATGAACGAGAGGACGCCGTTCATCTTGTGCAGCTTGTGCTGGTAGGGCTCGTCGTTCGTGCCGCCGAAGCCGGCCCACTTGTAAGCGCCGCACGCGTCGAAGCTCCAGTTCGGGTTGTTCTGCTCGTTAGGATAAAACCACCAGTGCAGGTGCGTGACTTCGTCGATGTAGGTCGCCGCGTATCCTCCGGCGGCGACGTCGGCCATGGGCTGACCTTTGAGCGGGGCGTTCGGATTTGCGTGCGCCCAGCCGGTGTTCGCGTGAATGACGCGCTCGGGAATGTGCATCACCTTCATGTCGGCCGCGCTCAGACCGAACGTCGTTTCGGCGAGATCGTTGAAGGCCTTGATCGACGCCTGGTTCACCGCGCCCTCGAAATACGGCATGATGTGCTCAGCGTAGACGCCGCCGATGATCGAGCCGTTGCCGCTCGCGATCAGGTTCTTTAGTGAATTGAGAAACGTGGGTCCGTCTCGTTCCGGAAAGCCGGGTTGCGCGGGATCCTGTCGCGCCCAGAGCAACGAGCTAATCAGCGAGCCGCTCAGATGCATGTTGAGCGGCGCTTTCAGCATCGCGTGCGTTTCGACCGTGCGGATGAACCCCGGATGCAGATTGATGTCGCCGCGGTTCGTGTAGATGTGGCCCTGCGTTCCGCTGCGCGTCGCCACCGACTGATTCGCATGCGCAATCGCGGCGTACTTCGCGCGCGCCGTGGTTGAGTTGGACGCGACCGCGCCGGTCAACAGACCGAAGCCACTGTTGTTCTCATTCCGAACCAGCGCGCCGATGTAGTCGACGACATCGCTGCCATTCGCGATCTCACCCGGCCCGCTGGTGTTATCGCGGACGGTGTAGACCTGGAAGTAGATCGTGCTGCTACCGTCCCATCCGGCATTGAGCAACGCCTGCCGTTTGATCCCGAACTCGACGCCATCAAGGTCGGAGCGCCAATAGGAGCCGAGCCAGTTTCCGCCCGTCACGTCCGTGCCGTTCTTGTCCTCGAGCACAGCCGCGTCGTGCTGATACAGCTTCACCGCCAGCTCCCACGGATACTGCGTGTTCGTCTCCACCGCATCCGGCATGAAGCCGCGCCCGCCGAGCGCGCAGTCGATCGCGACATACACATCGACGTTCCCAGCCTGCGCGTTGATCAGTTGATCGAAGAAGTCGACCCGGAAGTAGTAGTTCCCGTCCGCACCACCGTCGTGCGAGTAGAAGGCGACGATGTCGCGACCCGGATCGTGGACGTCGTTAAAGCGATACTCGTCGTCGTTCGCATCGAGCGCGCGCACGTCATCTTTCTTCCAGTCCTGCAGCTCCTCGAACCACGTCGTGCCGCGCTTGTCCGTGCCGATCGCCGGGCCGGCGCCGATCGTGATCGCGTCTGCGGACACGCAAAGCGCAACCGTCGCGCTAAGTGTCGAGACGAAGAAACTCGCGCGCCGTCCCTGCGAGCAATTGCGCCTTCTCTTCATCCGAGAAGTCTTGCATGGATTCGATCAGTTCGCCCGGACGCGCTTCACCGAGCGGGAACGGGTAATCGGAGCCAAGCGCGACCCGTTCAATTCCGAGGAGCTTGATCAGCAGCAGCAGCGCGTCCGCGTCGTGGACTAACGAGTCAACATAGAACCGCGCCGGAGTGCCGTCCGCCGCGAGATAACGGCGCGGGTTCACGCTGCTGTCCGTGGCGACGAGGTCAGGCCGGACGCGGAAGCCGTGCTCCATCCGGCCGACGGTGAAAGGATAGGAGCCGCCGCCGTGCGCATACGCCACGCGCAAGCCCGGAAAGCGTTCGAAGACGCCGCCGAAGGTCATGCAAGAGATCGCGAGGCAGGTCTCGGCCGGCATTCCGACCAGCCACGGCAGCCAGTATTTCGGCATGCGTGCCCTCCCGAGCATGTCCCACGGGTGCACGAAGACCGCCGCGCCGAGTTGCTCGGCCGTGCCCCAGACCTGATCGAGCCCGCGGTCGTCGAGGTTGCGGCAAGCAGGGGCGTGGCAATGCTCGTTCGCGTCGACGTGCGTGCCGATTTCGACGCCGCGCAATCCGAGCTCCCGCACACAGCGCTCGAGCTCGCGCGCGGCAAGCTCCGGATCCTGCAACGGGATCGTGCCCAGGCCGCAGAAGCGGTCGGGGTGGGCGCGCCCGACTTCGGCGATGTGGTCGTTGAGGAAACGGGCGAGGTCATACGCGTCCGCCGGCTTCGCCCAGTAGCTGAACATAACGGGCACGGTCGAAAGCACCTGCATCGCGACGCCGCTCGCATCCATCTCTTCGATGCGCCGCGCCGGTTCCCACGCATTGTCGTTGATCTCGCGGAAGAGCTTTTCGCCCTTCATCATCCGCGCGCAGCACGGCTTGTGATGCTCGAGCCGCACGAAGCCGGGATAGCCGTACTTCGCGTCGAGGTCCGGCCAGTCGCGCGGCAGAATGTGGGTATGCAGGTCGATCTTCATGCCGAATGCTCGAGCCGCCGCGGTGTCGCCGGTACTGTTCGCGTGAGCCACGTCGAGGCCGCGCTTCGCATAGCGAAGCGGCTACAGGGCACGCGCCGAGGCACGGCTCAAAACGGCTTCACCGGCTCTGCCTTCTGCACCTTGGCGCCGCATTCCTTGCAGGTGCGCCGTGCGTCGTCGGCCCAGAAGTCGAGCATGGCCTGACTGAAGTGCTGGACGATATCGCCGCAATCGAAATCGATGTCTTCGACCAGCGCCTCGCAATTCGGGCAGTAGAAAATGACGTGCTCCCGCTCGCCCGCTGGACGGCGGCGCTCCACGACGACGCCAATCGTATCGGGCGGGCGGACCGGCGCGTGGGCGACGTTCGCCGGGACAAAGAACGTTTCACCTTCGCGGACGAGATAATCGACGATGCGGTCGCCTTCGCGGATGCGGATTTTGATGTCGCCTTTGAGCTGATAGAAATACTCCTCCGAATCGACGAGGTGGAAATCGTTGCGCGCGTTCGGGCCGACGATGACCATGACGAAGAAGTCGCGCCCGTCGTAGAGATAACGGTTGCTGACCGGAGGCTTGAAGAGGTGTCGGTTCTCTTCGATCCAGTGCTGGAGATTGATCGCCGGGAGCACAGACGAGCGCGCGTCCTCGGCTGAGTGTTTCCTCGGAGCAGCCGGCGGCGCTTCGGCGAGATCAGTAGGCATGCGACGAGGCTATTTCCCCGCGCGATAAGCGTCAAACCGGATGTCTGCCGCGGTGTTCCGAACTAGACAGGATTAGCGGGATTGACGGGATTAACAGGATTCGCCCGGGCGCGATTTCGCGCGGGGGAAGTCGCCGCGCGGGAGTTTCGTCGCTGCTTTACGGACGCGCGAGTGAGCACCTAAGCTCCGCGGCATGAACGCCCACGAGCTTGCGCAACTTGCCTATGACCGCACCGAGATTGCCGAGACGATGTATCGCTACGCGTTCGGGCTGGACCACGGCGATCCCGATTCGCTGGGGTCGGTGTTCACCGACGATGCGGTGCTCGATTTCAGTGCGGGCGGCGCGAAGCTCGGCCTCGAGTTTCCAGTCCTGAATGGGCGCGAAGCGATCGTGCAGACGTTGATCTCGATCATCGGCCCGCTCGATACCACGCACACGCTCAGCAACATCCAGGTCGAGGTCAGCGGCGAGACGGCGACGCTGCACGCCTACATGCTGGCGCAGCATTTTCCGCCTGGCAGAGGGTCGCAGCGCGGGAGCGATTATGCG
>DASVRB010000612.1:0-5304 GCA_036388835.1 Thermoanaerobaculia bacterium
CTGTTTGGCGATGGCCGCGAAACACTCGTACGTCCCCTGCAGAATGCCCTGCGTGCCGATGTAGATCCACGAGCCGGCGGTCATCTGCCCATACATCGTCAGGCCGAGCGCGTCGAGGCGGCGGAACTCGTCCCACGTCGCCCAGTGCGGCACGAGGTTCGAGTTCGCGATGAGCACGCGCGGCGCGTGCTCGTGCGTGCGAAAGACCGCGACCGGCTTGCCCGACTGCACGAGCAGCGTCTCATCGTTCTCGAGCCGCTTCAGCGTGGCGACGATCGCGTCGAAACACTCCCAGTTGCGCGCCGCCTTGCCGATGCCGCCGTAGACGATGAGCTGTTCCGGCCGCTCCGCCACTTCCGGATCGAGGTTGTTCATCAGCATCCGCAGCGCCGCCTCCTGCTGCCAGCCCTTGCAGGTGATCTCAGTGCCACGCGGCGCGCGAATCGTTCGTGAGGTACTCATGCGCGCGGATTGTATTTGTTTGATTGTTGTCGGTTGTCGGTTGTCGGTTGGTTGTTGCTGGTTGCTGGTTGCTGGTTGCTTGTGAGGCATCGCCTGGTGCCCAGGCGACGAGTCACGAGCAACCAACAACCAGCAACCAGCAACGCGCAGCCGCGCAACGCGCCACGCGCAACGCGAGTAACATCCCGCCGCACATGCCGACCGACCTCAAAGCGCGCGCCGTCGAAGTGAACAAGCGTCTGAAGAAGCGGTATCCGGACGCGAAGTTGTCGCTCGATTTCACGACGCCGTTCGAGCTGCTGATCGCGACCATTCTCGCGGCGCAGTCGACCGATGCGCGGGTGAACATCGTCACGAAGTCGCTCTTTCGCAAGTATCCGAATCCGCAGGCATTCGCTGCCGCGTCGCAGGTGGCGATGGAGACGGACGTGAAGCAGACCGGCTTCTTTCGCAACAAGGCGAAGGCGGTGATCGCCTGTTCGCAGGCACTGGTCGAGAAGCACGGCGGCGAGGTGCCGCGGACGATGGAGGAGCTGGTCGCGCTGCCGGGTGTCGGCCGCAAGACCGCGAACGTGGTGCTCGGCAACGCGCTGCAGACGCCGGTCGGCATCGTCGTCGACACGCACATGAGCCGCGTTTCCGGCCGTCTCGGCCTGACCGCGAATGCCGATGCCGAGAAGATCGAGCAGGACCTGCTGCCGCTGTTGCCGAAGAGCGAATGGACGCCGTTCGCGCACCGCGTGATCTACCACGGCCGAGAGATCTGCATCGCGCGTCGGCCGTTGTGCGAGCAGTGCGTGCTGAGCGACATCTGCCCGAGCGCCGATCTCGCTACGGCAGCTCCCGCGTCCCCTGCTTCGTCCACGGGCCGCAACGCGCAATCCGCCACGCCGTCTTCGAAGCCCCCTTCGCGAAGCCGTACTTCCGGATCGCCTCGCGGCCGTACGCCGAGCAAGTAGGCGTGAAGCGGCAGGTCACGCGTCCTTTGAGATGCGGCGAAACGTGCGCGCGGTATTCGTCGATGAGAAACAGCGCCCCGCGCGCCGCAAACCCACGCCCATGCGGCGCCGTGAAGTCATGCAGCGCGACGACGAGCGCGATGAGAATCGCGATCGTGAGGAACCTGCGCGATTTGCGTTTCATTTTTCTTATGTCATCCCGAGCGTAGCGGAGGGATGACAAACCTGGATTTGCTTTGGCCTTTGACCGGCGGTCGGGGACAGCGACAGGCAGGATTGCCTGTCCTCCACTTCTGGTCATGAGCGCTCCGCCGCCTTCGCCTCGTCCCACATCGCGTCCATCTCTTCGAGCTGCAACTGATCGAGGTTCTGGCCGCGCTCGCGGACGCGTGATTCCATCGAGCCGAAGCGGCTCATGAACTTGCGGTTCGTCGACTGCAGCGCTTCTTCCGGATTCACGTTCACCTTGCGCGCGATGTTGGCGATGGTGAAGAGGAGGTCGCCGATCTCTTCGTGAATGTGCGCGCTGTCGTTCGACGCGACCGCCTCGCGCAGCTCCGCGAGCTCTTCGTCGAGCTTGTCGAAGACATCGTCGGTGCGGCGCCAGTCGAAGCCGACGCGCGCCGCTTTCTCGGTGAGGCGCGACGCTTTGAGCAGGGCCGGCATCGACTGCGGCACGCCCGCGAGGAGGCTTTTGTTTTCCGCTTTCCGCTCGTCCTGCTTCAGCTTCTCCCAGTTGACCAGCACCTGCTCCGCGTCGCCCGCCTCGACATCGCCGAACACGTGCGGGTGTCTGCGCACGAGTTTGTCGTGAATGGCGGTGATGGCGTCGTAGATGTCGAACGTTCCTTCTTCGCGCGTGATCTCGGCGATGAAGACGGCCTGCAGCATGAAGTCGCCGAGCTCTTCCGCGAGTGCGCGGCGGTCGTTCTGATCGATCGCGTCGACGACCTCGTACGCCTCTTCGATGACATACGCCTTGAGGTCCGGCAGCGTCTGTTTGCGGTCCCACGGACAGCCGTCCGGACCGCGCAGTCTCGTCATCAATTTCACCAGTTCATCGAACGAGCGTCTCGACATGCGCGGCATTGTAGTCGGCGGTGCTCTGGTAGCATGGCGTGCTGACTTTCATGCTCAATCAGGTCCTCATTGTCGCTGGCGAAAACGCTGCGCGGACGCCGGCCGAAGTGGCGCGTTCCCTCAATTTTCACCCGGTCGTGGCGAGCACGGAAGAGGAGGCGATCGACCTTCTCGATCGCGAGCGGTTTCACCTCATTGCGGTGACGCCGGCGAGCGCCTCGCAGGAGCTGCGCGCGGCCGCGCAGAGCAAGCAGCCGATGGCGCGTCTGCTCGAGTTGCCGGAGACCGCGAACGACGATGCCGCCATTCGCAAGCTGATGGTGCGGTACCTCTCGCCGGTGTCGTACGACCGCGCGCGCTTCACGACCGAAGAGCGGTACCGCTTTCTCTCGAACATCCTCGAGACCTTCACCGACACGCTCGAGTTGCGCGAAGTGCTGCGCCGCATCGTCGTAGTGACGCGTGAGGAGCTCGGCGCCGATCGCGCGTGGCTTCTGCATCCGGTGCACGAACAGGCGGAGTACGCGAAGGTCGCGTTCACCGTTTCGGCGCCCGGCACCGAGAGCGACATCGCCGACAAAGGTCCGGTGCGGCTGGCGAGCTCGCAGACGCTCATTCGTCGCGCCATGGAGTCGCCGCGGCCGGTGGTGGTCATGGAAGGCGACGCCGCGCTCGATCCCGAGCTCGCGCGCCGCTTCAACATCAAGTCGGCACTCATCCAGGTGCTGCGTCCGCGCGAAGAAGAGCCGTGGGCGTTCGGCATTCATGCGTCCGAGTCGGCGCGCCAGTGGACGGAGGAAGAGATCTCGCTCTTCACCGAGATCGGCCGTTACGCGACGCTCGCGCTCAACAACACGCTGCTGCACAACCGCGCCGTGCGCGAGATGGCCAAGGTCAACGCGATCCTCGACCAGATTCCGGAGTCGGCGGCGATTTACGACGCGTCCGGAAAACTCGAACGGATGAATGCGGCAGCGCAGCGCGAGCCGGCGGTGCTGTTCGCGCCGGAGCCCGAAGCGCGGCTGCGCACGCTGCAGCATCGCTACATCGACGGCAGTCCGCTGTCGACCGACGAGCTGCCGTCGATGCGCGCGCTGCAGGGCGACATCGTCAAGTCCGATTACCTCGTGCGCGACCAGCGCACCGGTGACGATCGCATCGTCAATTTGAAGGCCGCGCCGATACGCGACGGCGCGTCGCGCATCATCGGCTCGGTCGTTCTGTCACGCGATGTGACCGACGAGCGGCAGAGTGCCGAGCGCGAATCGTGGCGCCGCCGCCGCGCCGAATGTCTCGCCAATCTCGGCCTCGAGATGGTGGCGATGACGCCGAGCTTCGACAACCTCGACGAGCCGGCCGCGCGTGTCGCGCAGGCGGTCGCCGGCACGGTGCGCATCTACCTCTATCACTCCACCACCGGCCTGCTCGATCTGGTCGGTTACGCGACCATCGATCCGGAGCTCATTCAGTACCGCGGCTTCTTTGCGACGCATCCGTTCCGTCCCGGCGAAGGTCTCGCCGGCACGGTGTTCCAGATCGGCCGCCCGCTGCTGTTTTACGAAGTCCGCGGCGATGCGCTGCTCGATTACGCGCGCGACGACGAAGAGCGTGAGGTGAAGGCGGCCCTGCGCGAGCAGAGCCTCATCGCGTATCCGATCGAATCGTGGGGCGAGCGCATCGGCGCCGTCGTGATCTCGCAGTCGGACACGCGCCGCAACTTCGATGCGGAAGATCTCGAGTTCGCCCGCTCCGTCGCCGAGCGCATCGGCGCGGCGAGCCACATTCATCGCCTGACCACCATCGCGCAGGATGGACATCGCGCCGCCGAGGAGCTCGCGCGTGGTGAAGTCGACGCGCGCGTCCGGTTCGAAGGGGTGCTCGAAAGCGCGCCGATCGGCATCGCCGTCATTTCCGCGGACGAGCTGCGATTCGAGCTCGCCAACGCGCGCTTCATCGACTTCGTGGCGCGCTTCGGACGCATCTCGTTCGACACGAAAGTGATCGGCCTGCGTGCGGCGGAAGTGCTGCCGGCCGACGTCGAGAAGATCCTGAAGGAAGTGGCCGAATCGGGCGAGCCGCGCGTCGACGAAGAGCTGCTGGTCGGCGACACGTACGTCAATCGCATCGTCTCCGCCGCGCGCGGACGTTTCTCCGGAATCACGCAGAGTCTGACCGTGCTCGTGCAGGACGTCACCGACCAGGTGCGCAGCCGCCGCGAGATCGAGAACCTCGCCGCGATGATGGCCGAGCGCTCGGCGCGTCTCGACTCGATCCTCGGCTCGATGACGGATGGTCTCTGGGTCTACGACGCCGACGGCCACGTGGTCGACGTCAATCAGGCCGCGGTGAACATGTTCGGCCTCGCCTCGCGCGCCGAGGCCATCGAGCACGGCTCGTTCGAAAAGCTCAACTTCCGCGATGCGGAAGGGCGTCTGGTGAGTGTGAACGAAATGCCGTACGCGCGCGCACTGGCCGGCGAGACGGTGCCGGATTACCTCGCCGTCGCGAAGCACCTGCTCACCGGACGCGACCTCGATCTGTCGATTGCAGCGGCTCCGATCGAGAGCCGCGGCATCGTCGGCGCGGTGCTGGTGATCCGCGACATCACCGCGCTGCAGGAGCTCGATCGCAAGAAAGACGAATTTCTCTCCGTCGCCTCGCACGAGCTGCGCACGCCGCTCACCACCATCAAGGGCTACACGCAGTTGCTCGCGCAGACGGTCAACGATCTGCTCCCCGAGGAGCGCGCGACGTACCTCAACGCGGTCCTCGGCGAGATCGAGCGGATGATGGGCCTGATCTC
>DASVRB010000613.1:0-2536 GCA_036388835.1 Thermoanaerobaculia bacterium
TTTGCGCGCGACGTCGGGCCTCCCCTGCCGCGCCGCGACGATGCCGAGGTTGAAGAGCGCGTCGAATTGCGCGGGATCGAGTGCGACCGCGCGCGACCAGCGCTCGATGGCGAGCGTCGTGTCGCCGCTTCGCGCGTGCACGACGCCGAGGGCGTTGAGCGCGAGCGGCAGCGCCGCATCGAGCGACAGCGCGCGCTCGAGATAGCCGCGCGCGCGTTGCACCTGGCCTGCGCGCAGCGCGACGATGCCGAGGTTCTGGTACGCGCGGGCGTTGTTCGCGTCGGACGTGAGGATGCGCTCGAACGTGCGCACCGCGCCCGGCACGTCGCCGCTGTCGGCGAGCGCGATGCCGTATGCATTGAGGATGTCGGGATCGTCGCCGTTCGCGAACGGCTGGAGCAGTTCGATGGCGTCGCGCGCGCGTCCCGTCTCGCTCAGCAGCAGTCCGAGGCGGATGCGTACGGCGTCGTTTGCACGGCCGCTGGCGACGCGGCGCTCGAGCACCTGAATCGCCTCGCCGGGACGCTCGTTCTCCGAAAGAAAAAAGGCGAGCATTTCCTGCGCGAGCTGCATGTCGGGCCGCGCCGCGACGAGCGCTTTCGAGACCTCGAGCGCGCGTGCGAGATTGCCGGCCTGATACGCCGCAATGGCCTGATGCAGTTGGTCGTCGAGGGCAACGAGGTTCTTCGGATCGTCCTCGGCGGTCCACGAAGTTTTCGTCGACGTGCCGCTCAGATATCCGAGGCTCAGCAGCGTCGCCTGCTCCTCCGAATTCACCGATTGGCGCGCGCCGCTCTTCGATGGCGCGTCGGCCTGCAGCCGCGCGCGCAACGCGGTGACGGCGCGGCGCTCGTCGCGATAACGGTTCTGCGCTTCGCGCGGATCCGTCTCGAGAACGTACAGCTCCGGCAGCGGGAGTTCGATCAATTTGCGTCCGTTCTCCAGCGCGCCGACCAGCGGCGCCCAGCCGCGGTTGAGCGATGCGGACAGCGCTTCGAAATAGGTGTAGCCGCGCTCGCCCGGCGCGAACAGCGACACCCCTTTCCACTCCTTGGGCGACGCAACACCGGCGCGCTCGAAAATGGTCGGCGCGATGTCGATGTGCCGCACGTAACGCGCGTCGCGCGACGCCTTGCGCGCGGGGTCGATCACCAGCAGCGGGACGGCCAGCGTCGCTTCGTACGCGAAGAGGCCGTGCGTTTTCTCGCCGTGCTCGCCGAGCGATTCGCCGTGATCCGCGGTGACGATCACGAGCGCCTCAGGCGAGTTTTGAAGCAACGACCCGAGCGCCTCGGCGAGCATGGCGTCGGTGGCCGCGACTTCGCCGTGGTAGAGGTCGTGCCGGTATTCGTTGCGGAAGGGCTCCGGCGGCAGATACGGCGCGTGCGGGTCGTAGAGGTGGACCCACATGAAGCGCTTCCGTCCCGCCGCGCCGCGCCACCACTGCACCGCGCGCGCGAGCGTCTCGTCGCCGCGCCGCTCCTGCACCGCGAAGTCGAGCGCGCCGGCACCGGCGCGATACGCGTCGTCGTACACGTCGAAACCGCGATCGAGGCCGAAGCGCGAGTCGAGCGGAAAGGCGCTGACGAACGCGCCGGTGGCGAATCCGTTCGCGCGTAACTGCGCGGCGATGGTGGGGTGTTTCGCGTCGAGCGTGAAGCCGGCGTTGTCGCGAATGCCGTGCTGCCACGGATAGAGACCGGTGAGGATGTTCGCATGCGACGGCAGCGTCACGACGTTGTGCGCGTGCGCGCGGGTGAAGACGGTGCCGCGCGCGGCGAGCGAGTCGAGGAAGGGCGTCTTTGCTTTCGTGCCGCCGCCGAATCCGACCGCATCGGCGCGCAGCGTGTCGATGGTGATGAGGATGACGTCGGTGACCGGCTCGGGCGCGGAGCTGCGCGTCCGATTGATGAAGAAAATCGCGCCGGCGGCGAGCGCAACCGCGGCGGCGATCGCGATCCACACACCCTTTCGCCGATGCACAGTCGAGAGGTTACCATCGCGGCCGATGCGTGCTCGCTGGCTCTCTCTTCCGCTCCTTTCACTCATCGTTTCGTGCAGCAGTACGTCGACCGCACCGGCGCCGGCGCCACGGCCGGTTCCGGTCGCCGAGATGACGGCGCTGATGCAGCGCGCGGACCTCGTTGCGGCGATGGCAGCGGTCGACCGCGACCGCGAACCGATCGTGGCGCAATGGCGCGAGGCGACGGAGATCCCGGCGCCGTCCGGCCACGAGGCGAAACGCGCCGCGTACGTCGAGGCGCTTCTGCGCAGCTACGGATTGACGGACGTGCATCGCGACGCGGTCGGCAACGTGATGGGGACGCGGCGCGGCAGCGGCGGCGGCAAACACGTCGTGTTCGACGCGCACCTCGACACGGTGTTCGCGCTTGAAACCGATGTGAAGACGAGGATCGAGAACGGCAAGATCTATGCGCCCGGCGTCGGCGACAACACGCGGAACGTGATCGCGATGCTGGCGATGATCCGGGCGATGAACGACGCGCGCGTGGTGACGAACGGCGACATCACGTTT
>DASVRB010000614.1:0-4987 GCA_036388835.1 Thermoanaerobaculia bacterium
ACTGGCCGGTGAACCTGCGCCTTTTCCACCTGCTGGGCCTGCGCGTACTGCAGCTCACGCACAACAGCCGTACGCACTGGGCCGACTCGTACATGGAGAAGCGCGACGGCGGCCTCAGTCGCTCCGGCGAGGAGCTCGTGAAGGAGATGAACGCGCAGGGCATGCTGATCGATCTCGCGCACTGCAGCCCGCAGACGCTGTTCGACACGATCGCCCTCTCCTCGAAACCGGTGGCTGTGACGCACGCCGGCTGCCGCAAGCTGGCGCCGACCTTGCGCAACAAGTCGGATGAAGAGATCCGCGCTGTCGGCCGCAACGGCGGATTCTTTGGCGTCTTCAACATGACGACATGGCTGACGAACCGCGCGACCGCTTCGATGGATGACGTCGTCGCGCACATCGATCACGCGGTGCAGCTCATCGGACCTGCCCACGTCGGCTTCGGCAGTGACGGATCGCTCGATCAACACGATGCGGACGCCGAGACGCAGCGGATGTCGCGCGTGCAGCAGTACGGCTCGAATCCCGGCGGCCCGAGCTTCGAGTGGCCGGTGCGCCACGCGCGCGTGCCCGAGCTCAACGCGCCCGATCGCCTCGCGCGCCTCGGCGAGGCGCTGTCGAAGAAGGGCTACAGCACCGCGGACGTGAACGCGATCTGCGGCGGCAACTTCGTGCGCGTGTTCCGTGCCGCGGTCGGTTGAATTCGCAGCGAGTGCGCCGGCTTAACTGCCGGCCCATTCGACGAGCAGCTCATTCACACGCTCGGCGGCATCGTGCTGCGCAAAGTGGCCGATGCGGGGGAGGCGCTCGATGCGGACGTCGGCAACCCAGCGGTCGAGATCCTCGATCGCCGAGGAGAGGAAGACCGGCTCGCGCTCGCCCCAGATGATGAGGGTCGGTGTTTCGACGCGGTGGAATTGCGCTTTCACTTCTTTGCCGCGTGACCGACGCATCGCGCGGTAGTAGTTGAGCATCGGGGTCAGATTGCCGCGCCACTGCTGCACGTACGTCTCGATCTCCTCGGCGGTGAAGCGCGCGGCGCGCTTCAGAAACGCACGTCCGAAGAGGCGCATGGTCAGCTCGGGGAGCACGGGCAATTGAAAGAAGATCTGGTACGTGAGGTTGATCTTCTGCCGGAAGCTGCGGCGCACTTCGCGCAGGATCGCGGACGGGTGCGGGATGTTGATGATGGCGAGCTTGCGCAGCAGATCGGGCCGCGTCATCGCGATGTTCCACGCGACGACCGCGCCCCAGTCGTGACCGACCAGTACGCACTTCTGGCCGCCGCTCAGCGACTCGATCAGCTCGATCACATCTTCGGCGACAAGCGGGATGCGGTAGTGATCGATCCCTTTCGGCTTCGGTGAATCGCCGTAGCCGCGCAGGTCGGGCGCTACAGCACGAAACCCGGCCTGCGCGAGAGCGGGCAATTGCCGCTTCCACGAAAGCCGGGATTCCGGAAAACCGTGAAGGAGGACGACGAGAGGCCCGTCGCCCTCCGAGTCGTAATGCAATTTCAAGTGCGGTTCGGATCGTATCCCGTGTTGCCGCCGCCACCCATGCTGCCGGTGCCGCTGCCGGTGCCGCCGATGCCGCCCGTTCCGCCAGGGTTCGAGCCGACCGTGCCGCCGACATTGCCGGTAGTGCGGTAATCGGCGCGGTAATCGGTACCGCGATCGTAAGCCGGCCCACGATCGAAGTCGGGGGTCGTGCCGGTGGTGGTGGTCGTGGTGGTCACGTCTTTCTCACGATTGACGGCCGCGTAGATCAGGCCGGCGCCGACGGCGAGTGCCGCCACGCCTGCCGCGACTTTGCCGGGGTTCGCACGGGTGTAGGTCGTGACCTTCGTGCTGCCGCCCTTCAGATAGTCGCGCGCGGTGTTCAGGTACTCGTCAATGTCGACGTTCTCGAACTGGCCTCGCAGGCTGCTGAGGATTCCCTCGAGTCCGCCTCCACCCTGGAGCGACTGTCCGCAATGCGTGCAGAAGTGGTCCTCCTCGGTCGAGGCGGAGCTGCTGGAGCCCGTGCCTGCCGTCGTGCTGCCGCCGAGGCCACCGCTGCCCATACTGCCGCCGCCGAGCGAGCCGCTGCCCATGCTGCCGACAGGCTCGTCGATGATGCTGCCGCTGGTCACGCCGAACGACGCGCCGCCGGTCGAGTTGATCGAGCCGCCGGTGCCGACATCCGAGCCGGTGCCGCTGCCCGTGCCGAGGCTGCCGCTGCCGGTGGTCATGCCGCCGCCGGAGCTCATCCCCGTGCCGGTGCCGCCGGCGCCATACCCTGCGCCGGTGGACGTGCCGCCGGAACCTGTGCTTCCTGAAGTACCGCTGTTGAGTCCGGAGTTGAGATCATTCGGGTCGTTCTGCGCCATCAATTACCTCCTCATTAGTCGCGCGATTCGTTGCGGGCCTCGCCCGGCTCGTAGGTGCGCCGGTGCGTGCCGATACGGGGATCGCCCGATTTGTTCGTCAGACGGTCTTCGTCGTTCCAGCGTTCATCAGCAACGCCGAACGCGAACTCCTGATCGTTGCCATGATCGGATCCGTCGCTGCGGAAACCTGCTTTGCCACCAGTGAACGGCGGGGTGTAGGTGTTGCCGATCGTCTCGAGCGGGATGTCGGCGGTGCGCCGCGTCACCCGGCCGGGCTTCGGTGCGTTGCCTAGGTCCGGCGAGGATTTTTCGGCCGCAGGCGACGCCTGCATGCTGACATTCGATTCGGATTCGGCCGCTTGCGTGCGTCCGCGCGAAAACATCTTCCTGACCGCGCTCGCAACTCGCTGCAATCCGCCGAGCTGCGGCATCTGTTTCTCATTTTTCCGTGCCATCCAACCTCCCTTTCTGGTGCGTTGTCGCACCTCGATTCATTGCAAGGAAGGTGACAAGGACGGGCTCGGAAAGGGCTCGAAGCAGGCGATTTTTCGCACGATCAGAAATGCCGTCTTGCCGCGTTGAGACTGCGCCGTTCTGCGACTACGATCGTGTGATGAACCGGCTCATGGTCGTGCTCGCTCTGCTCGCCGCTACGCCGCTGTTTTCTCAAACCCGCACCCAGAAACCGCCACTACACGGCGCACACTGGATGGCCATTACGGGCAAGCCGCTCGCCGCCACGGCGGGGGCGATGATGTTCCAGAAAGGCGGTAATGCCGTCGATTCCGCCGCGGCCATGCTCGCCGCGACTTGCACGCTCTGGGACACGCTCGGCTGGGGCGGCGAGACGCAGGCGCTCATTTACAACCCGATTACGAGAAAGGTGATCGGCATCAATGCCCTCGGCGTTGCCCCGAGTGGCGCCACGCCGGAGTTCTATCAGTCCAAAGGGATGCAATACCCGCCCGAATACGGCCCGCTCGCCGCAGTGACGCCCGGCACACCCGGCGGCCTGCTGGTCATGCTCGCCGAATACGGAACGCTGTCATTGAAGGACGTGCTCGCGCCGTCGATTCAATTGGCTGACGGATTTCCGATCGAAGCGCAATTGGCCAACGGAATCGAGCGTCAAAAGTCCTGGCTCAAACAATGGCCCTATTCACGCGCCGTGATGTTGCCGCACCGTCCCAGTGGAGCGGTGGCGGCTCCGGCCACCGGCCCCGCGTCGAATCCAGTAAATACAAGCGCTCCCCAGAGCGTCGCTCCTTCTCATGACGTGGTGACCCAGTCCGCCAATACCAATCAGCGCGAGGCGCCGTATCCAGGCGAAATGTTTCGCCAGCCCGATCTCGCCTCGATGCTGCGCAAATTAGTGGACGCGGAACAGCAGGCATTGAAGCGCGGCCGTTCGCGCAAAGAGGCGATTTACGCGGCCTACGACCGTTTCTACAAAGGCGACATTGCCCAGGAGATTGCTCGCGGCACGCAGGAACAGGGCGGCCTCATTACGACTGCGGACCTGGCGAACTGGCGCGTGCGCACGGAAGAGCCGGTGAAAACGACGTACAAAGGAGTCGACGTCTACAAGCTGACCGTGTGGACGCAAGGGCCGTCGATGCTGCAGGCGCTGAATATCCTCGAGAATTTCGACATCAAGTCGATGGGCTACAACAGCGCGCGCTATGTGCACACGCTCTATCAGGCGCTGAGCCTCGCGT
This sequence comes from Thermoanaerobaculia bacterium, assembly GCA_036388835.1. Lineage (GTDB taxonomy): Bacteria > Acidobacteriota > Thermoanaerobaculia > Gp7-AA8 > Gp7-AA8 > QHVT01. The sequence goes on from DASVRB010000614.1 coordinate 4,090, forward strand.
ATGCAGACCGCGATTTCTATTACGGCGACCCGTACTTTCCGCCGGAAGAGCCGGTCGCCGGGCTATTGTCGAAGGAATACGCGCGCGAACGGGCGAAGCTGGTGAATCCTGAACGGAACGATCCGAATATCGGCCCCGGCGATCCATACCCATTCCAGAACGGCACGAATCCGTTTCTCCAATACCTCCGCAACTGGAGCCAGACCGCCACAAAGCCACGCACGTCGGCGGCATTGCAGGCGTTCGACGATTCGTTCCGCCTCGGCACAACGTCGATTGAAGCCGCGGACAAAGCAGGCTGGGTGGTCTCAATTACCCCAAGCGGCGGCTGGGTTCCCGCCGTCATTGCCGGACGCACGGGCGTCGGTCTCAGCCAGCGCGCGCAGAGTTTCGATACGGATCCCGCCCAGAACCCATACAACGTGATCGAGCCGGGCAAACGGCCGCACGTGACATTGACGCCGACGCTGGCACTGAAGGACGGTGAACCCTATCTGGCCTTCGCGGTGCAGGGCGGCGATACGCAGGATCAGAATCTTCTGCAGTTTTTCCTGAATGTCGTCGAATTCGGGATGACGCCTCAGGAAGCAGCGGAGGCGCCGAATTTCAATACGTTCCAGGTCCGCAAGTGGCTCGGCGACCGCCAATCAATCCCAGGCCGCATTCTGCTCAATGAACAGACGCCACAATGGATCCGCAATGATCTCCGCCGTATGGGCTATGAGATGACGTTCGAGGAACGCACGTCAGGCCCAATCAACGCAATTCTCTTCGACATCGAGCACGGCACAATGTGGGGCGGCAGCTCCAATCACGGCGAGGACTACGGCATTGCGTGGTAATGGCGGCGGTCGCGCGGGTCACTGAGACGATTGCGCGGGAGAGGGGACGACGGGAG